>CAYYBL010000025.1:0-18577 GCA_964470175.1 uncultured Lachnospiraceae bacterium
TTGGTAGTTTTAAAACTACCGCTTGGTTTTTCTCTTAAAGGATATTTATTGTTTATTTTTCAATGTACTTTGTCATTCACTCACCGTGAACGAGATTTATTTTAACATAAGGAAATAGTAAAGTCAATACTTTTTTAAAAATATTTTACAAATAAAAAACATTTTATTTTTAGCTAAATTTTTCCATTAATTACTTTCATTTTTTAATCAATTTTTTATAGTTTTAAAGATGCCTCAAGTGCTACTTTTATCATATCATTCATAGAATTTTGTCTTTCCTCAGCTGTAAGTTCTTTCTTATTTATAAGAGAATCTGAGACTGTAAGAAGACATGCAGCATTTTTTCCAAGTTTATGAGCAGTGTAAAAAAGTGCAAAACTTTCCATTTCGACTCCCATTATTTCATATTCTTTTGGTAGTCTTTCTAAATAAAGTTCTGCTCCATCAGTATATACATCAAAGCACTCTGTAGTAGCCATATTTCCTACCTTAAGATTTATGCCATTTTCATTAGCAGCTTCTACTAAAATATTATTTAAATAATCTGATGGTGTCTCAAAATGTTTCTCTTCACCTGAATAATTCTTAGCAAAGTTTCCTTCATTATATGAACCTTTTACAAGTACAGTATCAAGAACATCAAGTCTTTCATCATATCCACCACATGAGCCAATCCTTATGATGTTTTGAACATCATAAAACTTATAAAGTTCATAGCAATATATCCCCATACTTGGCATGCCCATTCCAGATCCCATTACTGTAATGTCTTTTCCCTTGTATTTTCCAGTAAAAGCATACATTCCACGTACTTCATTTACAAGTCTCACATCTGTCATAAAATTTTCTGCTATATACTTTGCTCTAAGTGGATCTCCCGGCATAAGTACTGTTTTCATTATATCTTCTTTATTTGCTTCATTATGAATTGACATATTTACCTCCAAAATTATTTTTTTGAATCATCATTCTTTTCTGTATTTCCAGACTTTTTATTTGCTAAGGCAATTATAACAGCAAACATCAATAAAAATACTATTCCTACAGCAACACTCATAACCAATATTTGTCTGCTCGTAAATGAAATCTTATCTTCTTCTTTTGATTCTACCTCTTCTGTTTCTATAGTATTATTATTGGTTTTTCCAGTTTGATTTAAAAATTTTTCACTATTTTCTATATTCTTTTCTTTAATTACTTCATTTTTTAATACTTCTGGAATTTCTATATCTCTTTCATCTACTGCATATTCTAAATCTCTTATAGTTATCTCTCTATATGTTTTTCCTTGCCATTTTTCACTACTTGGATATGTATTAACTGTAACTTTTTCCCCATATGCAACAGTTCCAACATACTTCATATCAGATATATCACCATTATCATCATATTCTATCTCATAATAATTACATCCTTTTTCATTTATAACTTTAGCAGGGAAATCATATGCACAATATGACGTATGTTCATAAATACCATTTCTTTGAGTTTCCTCACCAATTTTTACCCAGCCACTTACTCCTTTATATGTAAGATATCCACATTCTGGTTCTCTTCTATCAATAGAATATTCTACAAATATCAAGTCATCTTCTTCTACACTACCTGTATATAATGGTTCACCCATAAGACTCACATTTTCATATATACTAATTGTATTTAAATTATATCTACAAGAGCCAAATACATCATATGCCACATCATAATAGCCTACATATCCTTTTATCCCATTATATTCTATATAATAGCTCTGACTCCATGGATCAACACGCCATACATCTTCTATACGTACATTTCTTGGAATTATTTCTTTATAAGCATCTTCACGCACATCACTCATTTTATCATATACTCTCGTAATGTCATAAGTCATAACTCCTCTTTCTACTTTTTCAAGCCCAATTACACCATTTAGAACACATACAAATCCTTTACTACCATTATATTCCACGTACATCCATGCATCACTAGCATCTTTTATTCCATATAATACAACCTCAGCATTTTTTGGAAGAATTGTTCCAGTTTTTTCGTATGCATAAGCAGGACCAGTATACACGTCCACTCCTTCATTTGCTAAAACAATTCCATCTTTTTTCAAATCATAATCAACTTTTATTTCTCCATCTTTTATTATTGTTATATCTTCTATTTTTACTAAAAAGCTATCATAGTTTCCTCCTTCGTATGTATGAACATTCGCATACAATTCGTCAGAAACCTCTTCTTCATATTGTACTGTAATCGTTGTACCAAATGCTAAAACTCCCTTTTTAACCACTTCATTTTCTTCATAACTGTATGTTATTGCACCCTCAGGATTTGAAACAGATGCAGTGTACTCCTTCACTGATGGAGCATCCATATCAGCCTTTACAAATAGTGGCACGCAAAGACATACCAAAAAAACTGCTACAATAAATACTCTCTTCATTTTTTATTACTCCTCCTCATAAAAAATTAATATATTAAATAATTAATTATTTTTCCTATAAAATATGATGAAAAATTTAAAATAAATGAAACTATAAATGGGTTTATTTTATCATATTTAAAATACTTTTTATAAACAAATCCTTCAATTATAAAAGCTAATAATTCTAAAACTATAGTTACCACATATCTAGCATGTAATCCCATCTTTACCATTATATATATTGGAAGTGAAACAACTATTGGATTTGTCATAAAATTTACTAAAATAACATTAAGTAGGTCCTTTTTATTTCTTATACGCAAAACCATAGCAACAACTGTCTCAATAAGAATCGTACAAAAAAGACTCAAAACCATCATTTTCGGTAGATCATTTAATCTCATTTTCTATTCTTTCTTTAATTCTTTATAAACTAAAAATATTGTTACTAGCATGATAATAATCATCATAGCTATAAATCCATAAAAGACTAGTCCATGCCCTGCGATATACGCATTTTTAAAAATAAAACTCATTCTTTTCCTTCCTTTTTTAATATGGACATCAAAATAATATTACATATTATTGACATACATATTATAAATTCTATATTTATCATCATTTTGTTTATTTTTATAAAAAAGATAGGAGCTGTACCCAAAAATAATCCTATTGTAGTTAGCCCAAAGGCAAGTCCCGGTGTTTTCTTTAGTACAGATACAAGTATGGCAAGTGTAATTGACATAGTCATACTAAAAAACATTACTCCCACAAGAGAAATCAGCATATATTTATCTCCAATGCATAAGAAAGGTATTGCAAATATTGTACTTAAAAATGCAACTTTTCTTATACCAAGCCAATCTGATAATATTCCCCCGAGCAGCTTTTCCAAACCCCATTATACAAAAAAACACTATGTTTTGAAAAACTGTTTTATTCCAAGAAGTTGGTATTCCATATCCCATATATCCTCTAATTATCACGATGAACACAGCTAAAAAAATAACTAACCCTGGACTTATTGATTTCTTTACATAATCAAATTCATCGCAATTATCATCATCTGTCACGTACTTTTTAGCAAGCATTATATATGGTATTGTAGTAAAAGCCAAAATAATAATAGCCCAATATGGTAAAATGCTTCTTGCAAGAAGTCTTCCTGAAATAACTCCAAATGAACCTCCAGCCACAAATATTGCACTATGTGAAAGCTTGCCATTTGATGATTTTAGTGTAACTTCTGCACCATTTATATGTACGCATCCATTTCCAATACAAAGCAAAAATAATGCTAGATACACTGGAAAGTGGAATAGAAATTGCATTAAATAAGCAACTACCATTAAAAACATTCCAATAATACTAAAATCAATTTTCGGATACCTGTCACTTATCCTACCAATAATTGCTTGTGGTACAAATGCCATTCCATCATAAAAAAATGGGATAAGCCATACAAAATTTAAGCCACTTGTAACTTTCATCAAAAAGAAAAAACATAGTATCTCAGTAACAAAATGAATATAAAAATACAAATATCCACATATAACGTTTTTTTCAGTCAGAGTCATCCACAATTTCTTCATACTTCAATAAATCCTCTTCCTACTACTTCAATATCTATAATTTCAAAACTTAAATCATTCTTATTTGATATAATCTGCTCATATTTCTCATCTGTCGCTTCAACTGTAACGTATACATTCTCATCATATTCTACATTCACTACTTTAATTTCATTTCTTTGCAAGTAATACTTAAGTTTTTCGAAATCAGAATACATTATTTTAAGCCTTAAAATATTTCCAAAATCTTTGTCTACAAGCTTAACATTTTCAAGTGCAATCTTAAATGCATCTGTATACGCTCTTACTAGTCCTCCTGTTCCCAAAAGAATGCCCCCAAAATATCTCGTAACTATAACGATAATGTTTTCTATTTTTTCTGAATTAATAATATTTAATAGTGGACTACCAGCCGTACCAGAAGGTTCTCCATCATCACTGTACTTATTAATAACTCCACTTTCTCCATGTATGCTATACGCAAAGCAATGATGTTTTGCATCATAGTACTTTTTTCGTATTTCTTTTAGCTTTTCTTCTGCCTCAAGTTCACTCTCCACATAGAAAACATCTGCAATAAATTTAGATTTTTTTTCTACCAATACTCCCGTGGTATCATTTGATATTGCTTTAAACATTTAACCCTCTTTTATATCTAAACCTGCTGTATACCCTGTAGAATATGCTATCTGCAGATTAAATCCCCCTGTATACGCATCTACATCAATAACTTCTCCTGCAAAGTACAATCCTTTTACTAGTTTAGATTCCATTGTTTTTGGATTTATTTCTTTTATATTTATGCCTCCTGCTGTAATTATTGCCTCTTCTACAGTTCTAAAACCCTCTATTGTAATTTCAATTTTTTTAATAGTATTTACTAATCTTTCTCTTTCTTCTTTAGTTATATTATTTACTTTCTTGTATGGATCTATTGTAGACAAATCTATAAGAACATCTATCATTTTCTTTGGAAGTAGCTTATCTAAACTATTTTTAAAGTCTTTATTTTTAAATAATTCAAAATCTCTCACAATTCTTTTATCAAGTTCTGCGTGCGATAATGCTGGTTTTAAGTCAATAAATAATTTTATCTTCCCATTTTTACATAGTAAATCAATATCTTTATATCTAATCATATGACTTGAAGCGCTTAAAATCGTAGGACCACTTACGCCAAAATGTGTAAATAACATTTCTCCAAAATCTTCATACACACTTTTTTTCTTTTCTGTATCTTCTATAGTTATTTTTACATTTTTAAGTGATAATCCCTGAAGTCTTTGGCATATTTTTTTATCTGCTTCAAGAGGAACAAGAGATCCTCTTGGCTCTTTAATTGTATGACCTATGCATTTAGCTAACTTATATCCATCACCTGTAGAACCTAATCTCGAATAACTTAGTCCGCCAGTCGCAATTATAACTTTATCTGCAAGTATAGTTTTTCCATTTTCTAGTTCTACGCCACATACCTTTTTTTCTTCTGTCACAATTAGTTTTTTTGCTACAGAATTTAGCATAACATTTACATGGCACTTATAAACTTCCTTTTCTAATGCCTTTCTAACATCTTCCGCTCTATCTGAAACTGGAAAAATTCTTTTTCCTCTTTCTTCTTTAACTTTTATACCGTTTTTTTCTAATATATTTATGATATCAATATTGGTAAAATTTTTAAAACAGCTGAATAAAAACTTTCCATTACCCGGCACATTTTTTATAAAATCTGTAATATCAGCACCATTTGTGATATTACACCTTCCTTTTCCAGTAACTAATAATTTTTTACCTAAAATACTATTTTTTTCAATTATAGTAACATCATTCTGAGTTTTACGTGCTGCTATACTTGCAAGCATACCAGCTGGTCCTCCACCTATAATTACTACTTTCATAATTTACTCTGAAACCTCTACACAATAACTCAAATCATCTGTTTGAAGTAAATATTTTCCAATAAACTTTGGATCATAATAATTTGTATTTATTTTCTCTTTATCATATCCAGGCACAACTATAACTTCGCCATTTTCATCAATAACTCCCCACTTGTTTTCTTGGAGAATACCTGCAAATCCGTATTCGTTAAGTTCTGTAACCCTATCATATTTGCAATCTACTTTTATATTGCCATTCTTATCTACAAATCCCCATTTTCCTTCAATATCTTGATACGAATACAATTTTCTATCACTAAATATTTTTGTATTTTCTACTTCAGCTCCTTCATTATTAATGTACTTTAATTCTTTATCCGAATACACAGCATAGAATCTATCTGATATTTTTTCTACAATACCATTCTCTACTGTAAGTACCTTCGACAAAATACTAGAATAAATATCTATAGTGGTCTCACTTTTTGCTTCCAAAATATTTGAATTATCAAGTACTATAATGTAATCATATGTTGGCTTAATCTCCACCATATTTGTACCAGCATCTACTACTCCATACTTTCCATCAACATCTGAAAAAATGAAAAAATCATCGAATGCATAAGAAACATTAGTATAATCATTATCTATTTGACCGTTTTTGCTAATAATATTAAAAAAGCCATCATCACCTTGAGCTATAAAGTAATATGAATTTGCAGTCGGTTGAATTGATCTATAATTATTTGTATTTACAAGATTTCCATATAAGTCAAAAAGAAGCATCTGGTCATCTTTTTTGACAGAAACATAATCCCCAAGTATCTGACAATTTGTATACTGAAGTGGAAGTATTTCTTTTCCATCTTGGTTTAAAACACCTTGTTTGTTATTCTTTGTAACTACAAAAGTATTTGATGTACTATCATATGAAATCTGTTGGTATTTAGCTTCGATAAATATTTTGTTATTCTTAATCACACCCTTTTTACCATTCTCCATAAAATACAAATAAATAACTTCATCTTCATATTCTGGAAATCTTGATATAAGCTCATATTTAGGTTCTACTAGCATCTTTCCGCTGTAATCTATATATCCAAAAAATATACCTTTACTTGTCTTTTCTGAAATAATATAACCTGTCCTCCTGTAACCATCTCTTTCAGAAGAATATTCATCTGAACGAACAGAATTATATACTGTGTCTATTATGACATTTCCTTTTTCATCAAGCACTCCATATAAGCCATCTTTTTTTACCAATATATTTCCTTGCCTATTTTCCATGCTTTTTATTTCATCATAAATAGCATCTGTAACCTTATTTCCATCCATATCTATAAGACCATATTTATCTCCGTTTTGATAAGAAAGTAAATATTTTTCAGCCTCATTTGAATCACTTGAAGTCATAATGGGATATACATTTTCATAGTCTTTAAAAATCTTCTCACCCTTTTTATTCAATATCTCATAATTATATTCATCATCTGTAAAGCATACAAATACATCTTTAGATGGATTTGGTATATAAATATTATTATATTTTTCTTCGACAATAATATTACCTTTTTTGTCAACAACACCTGTATTTTTTCCATATAAAACAAAATACTCATATGGTATGCTTTCTACTTGATATACAATCTTATCCTCTTTTTTAAAAACATTCACTAGCACAATAACAAGTATAACTAAAATAATAATAGGAATAATAATTTTTAATTTTTTCAAAGTTTCTCCCCTTTATATAAATCTCATATTTCAACACATCTAAGCCAAACTTATAATATAATAATTTGCCTTAAAAATCAATATTTCGAGCCCAAAGTAAATGTAAATTTTTAGTGAATTTTTCTAAACTTACATACAAAAAAGCCTTCATATATTTCAGTGGGACAAATAGTAACTACTCCATCAATTCTACTATGTAACTTCGAAACACCATCAAGCTCGACTTTTTCAATTTCTATATCGTTATTTCTTAATATAAATTCTACTATTTCTTCATTTTCCTCTTTTAATATTGAACATGTTGAATAAACAAGAATACCTCCTTTTTTTAATAACTTGATAGCTTTACTAACTAAATTTCTTTGAGATTTTACAGATTTTTTTATTAAATCTTCCGTAAAATATTTACTTATACTTTTATCATAAGCATAAATAGTACCGCTAGAACTACATGGACTATCCAGTAAAATCTTATCATACTTCAAAAAATCATCTAGATTTCTTGCATCTTTTTGCATTAAGAAAACATTATTTGCTGCCTGAAGTTCTTTATTATATTTCAATTTCTCGAATCTTATCTTATTCATTTCACAAGCTGTAATATGAGACCTCCCATTTGAAAGGGAAGCAAGTTCTGTAGTCTTTCCACCTGGAGCTGCACACATATCGAGTATATCTTCATTTTCCTTTGGATCAAGTACAATTGGTGGTACCATGGAAGAGATACTTTGCACGTAAATCATACCTTCACTATATATGCTCAAGTTTCTTACTTTTTCTATATCATCTACTATATATGCATCTTCAAAAAAACTAGATTTTGTAAAAGCAATATTTTCACCATGCAGTATTTTTTCTATCTCTTTACTATCTACTTTTAATCTATTTATCCTAAATGATGATTTCCTTTTTTTTGACAGTCCCTCAAGTATCTTTTGGCATTCATCTTCGTTATATTCACTTTTTATTTTTTCAATAAAAAAATCTGGTAAGTATGTTTCCATTTTTCCTCCACTCAACATAAAAGCCTTCTATGACACATAGTCATAAAAGGCCCCCATTATTTATATAAAAAACTAATCAATCTTTTCTAATATTTCTCTTAATTTCTCAGCTTCCTCTTTTGTAAGAGTAATTCCTTTTCCCATTCTTTCATGATTTTCAGACCAATCTCTTAAATCATACTTCGCATCTCTACCATTCCAACTAACAAGATTCAGCTCTTTTTTCCAACCTTTATCGGTGGTATTGATGACTCCTAATTGTTTCACAATTTCATACTTTATCTCAGGCATAGCTTATCCTCCAAGACTTAAAATTTGATATCATTATATTATCATAATAAAAAAATTTATACAAGAGTTTTTTATACAATATTTTTAGTCAACTAATGCCGTATCTTTAAGTATTAAAACATCTTCATTTTTTTCTCTAATTTCTCTTATTACTTTAATATCATCATCAATGATAACAATCTTTGAGCTATCTCTTTCAATATTAGTAACAAATTCTTCCTTTAGTTTAGATGATTCTTTAAAATCATTTAGTTCTCTTACTATAATATGTCTATTTTCTTTTTTAAAAAATGGAGCATATTTATCAAGCCAATAATTTTTTTCTTCAAATCCTTCTTTCAATCTGCATATTGACAATATGTGTAATTCATACCTTTCATCTTCTGAAAGTATTTTTAGTTTGTCAATACTAGTAATTAACGGCCTTTTTTTATCATATCCAAATGGATTTCCTACATCAAAATCTGCTATAACCCCATCCATATCAACATAAATCTTTATTTTGTCTTCCTTCAAATTATCTAAAAAATCTTTAATAAACATCCATTTATCTCCTCAGTTACATTTTAAATCCTATTCTTTTCTTTGATTCTTCCGCCTTTATATCTGGAATATCTTCTTTTGTGAAGGTAAGAAGTCTTTCCATGTCATCTATATTTCTTGTATTTTTTGCATGCTCTACAATTATCTTTTGAACCATATTCTCTACGAAACGACCATTTCCAAAATTTTCAACTTGTTTTGCATCTTCCAATATTTTTCTTACGCTTTCTTTTGCACCCTTATCTACTTTAAACTTTTTATCATTTACTTTCTTTTCAAATATTTGAACAAGTTCATCTACAGAATAATCTTCAAAATCAATTTCATATCCAACTCTTGATTTAAGTCCTGGGTTTAAATCTCTAAATTTTATCATTTCCTGAGTATATCCAGCAAATATTATTATAAGTCTTCCCTGGTAATCTTCCATTGCTTTTAGTAACGTTGCAACGCACTCTGCAGAATAGCTGGCATTTGTACCATTGTGTTCCATAATTGCATATGCTTCATCTATAAACAAAACTCCATCTAATGCAGATTCAATTACTGCTTGAGTTTTAGGTCCAGTTTGTCCTAAAAATTCTCCTATTAAATCCTGAGATTGTACTTCAACAAGTTTATTTCTCTTTATATAACCTAAGTTATAATATATTTCTGCTAATAGTCTTGCAACTGTTGTTTTTCCAGTTCCTGCATTTCCCTTGAAAATCATGTGCATATTAAAATCTGGCATTCTGTCTAGTTTCTTATTTAATTCAATTACAGAAATAAAACCGTTTAAAGTTTCTTTTACTTTTTTAAGTCCTATTAATGAATTAAGCTCCTGCAATATCTCATCTACAGTTCTAGATTTATCTTTTCTGGTTGATTCATAAATATCCACATCTTTTCTTAATATCACTTTAAGATCTTTTTCATCTTTAAAATTTGATGCGTGGATAATTACAAGTCTATCGAACAAATTAGTTACAAATCTTGCATTTCCAAAATTTCTTCCTATTTTATTTTTATTTATAATCTTTGCAATTTTCTCATCTACTCCATCTTCTATTTCAAAAGACTGTTCTTTTGCTCTGTTTTTAAAGATTGTCATAAGCTCTTCTGAAGAAAAATCTGGAAATTCAAGCTCATATCCAATTCTTGACATTAAACCTTGATTTGCATTTATAAAGCTATTCATCTCTTTAGTATATCCTGCAAATATCACTATCAATCTATCACTATATGTTTCCATCGCTTTTGCAAGAGTTGCTATACACTCTGCAGAATAATTTGCCGTTCCCTTACTTGTAGCAATTGTATAAGCTTCATCTATAAAAAGCACACCATCAAGTGCTGAATCAATTACAGCTTGTGTCTTTGGAGCAGTTTCTCCTAAATGTACTCCTATTAGATCTTTACTTGTTGCTTCAACAACTTTATTTTCTTTTATAAAGCCAAGTGCAAAGAAAAGTTCCGCCATAAGTTTTGCAACTGTTGTCTTTCCTGTACCAGAATTTCCTTTAAACAACATGTTTAGATTTAAATCGCCCTCAACTTCTACTTTCTTTCTAAATTCTAAGAATTTAAGAAGTTCTTTAACATTTGATTTTACATCAGCTAGTCCAACTAAATTATTAAGATCCTCTAAAACTTCTTCTTTAGATCGACCATTTTGAATTTTGGGAATGTCTCCATCTTCAAATTTTAAATCTATATTTGACTTTTCAAATTTTCCCAAAACAATTTGATCACATAATCTATTAATATACATAAGTTCATTTAATGCCTTAGGATTGTACGTTTTTCCAATATATTCTTTTAGTGATACTTTAAATTTATCATCAATTTCACAAATGCCAGAAAGCCTTTTCGTAACCTTATCTAGAACAATATCTTCATTAAAACTTTCAAGTGCTATTTCTTTATTTAAAATTACCTTTTCTATCAATGGATGATTCTTAGCTATATCTAATATTTCTTTTTTGTCACCAACAACTACAGTCATAGATTTCATATTCTTTTTGTTGAATTTTTCTATAGCTGTAAAAAATGAATCTACTCTAAATTCATTTAACGACCTTATCTTCTCTATATTTTCAAAAATCACAAAGTCATTATCTTGATAGATTTTTTCTACTTGATAAAGCATATCAGAAGAGTCTTTTGTTCTCTTTACAAGCATTTCCGTATCTACCCATAAAGTATTTTTTTGCCCAATATAATTGAATGTACGAGCATACCTATTTATAAGCCTAATGACATCATCTGATAGTATCGTATTTTTTGTATATAAAGCTATATTAAAATGAATATATGGTAGGTCTTCATTAAAGTAAAAATTATTAATATAAGTAAGAATATCTCTAATTTCTTCTTTTTCATTTTCTCTACATTCAAGTGAATCTACTCCATGCATATATTGCTTGTAATAAGCAATTCTAAGTTCTGTATCCTTAAATCCACTTCTCTTTAATATCTCATCTATAACATCTCCAACATCCAAGCCTTTTTTGTAGCACACAAATTTTACATACGCAGCAATAGCGAATGGATTTTTTTGGAAAATATATGAATCAAAATCTGGAAAAACTACATTACTTAAATTTATCTTTTCTTCTATGTAATCTTTTCCTACATACCATCCCTTTAAGTTATCAAAAAATGAGTTAGTTTTTACATTAAAATCTAAATATCTATAATTCAAATAACCGTTCACTTCCCTTAAAAAAGCAACACTATCTGTTTCTATAAGCATTTGAGCGCAAACAAGATCTATAACTTTCCCCCTGTAGTCTCCTAACTTAGCATTTATATCGTTTGCTACCATTTCAATCTCATTTATATCTCTTATGTAGTTTAATTCACCATCAAGTAATGCTGAGAAAAATGCTCTTTCATCTACATTATTATCTCTTAATGTTTTATTTATATACGCAAGCAACTTAAATGGACAACTTGAAACATCTACCTCACAATATGTGCATTTTGTTCTTAAATCTTTTTCTAAATTATTGAGATTAAGTCTCCAGTTGTTTTTATATTCACCAAGAGCATAGCCGATATAAAACAAGAATACTTTTTCAAGCATATAATCAGAATCATCAAACTTTTTTGCACAGAATTTTAAATATGAAAATTCAATAATGTTTAATGGCTTTTCCTGTACTCTTTCTCCTACATTCTTTTTTTCTGTCATCATGTTTGATACCATGAGCTCCGATTGAAATATATACCTAGCCATTCTAAGTTCTGCATCTGAAAAATTATCCTTCAAATACTTTGCAAATTTTTCTGTCTCTTCCACTATATTTCTCCTTTGTCCTTAATAATTTAAATCGATAGTACTTGCTATAGCACTTGTATAAGCATCTATCTCACTTTCTAAAACTTGCACATCATTCTTTATATATCCAAGTTCTATTTGATAGCATTCTATTCCATGATTTGAATCATAATACATGTTTTTTGAATACTCTTTATTTCTTCCATCCACATATGCTCCTATAGCAACACCGCCAACCTCTCTAATGGTATATAAAAACGGTGTTTCTAATGTAATAGGATATGGTTCATACCCTTTTCTTTTTGCAGAAGCAGTGTAATCTCTAATATTTTGAGTAGTATAATTTCTTACATATACGCCATCTCTAATTTTAAATGTGGTATTATTTGAAAATGGCACTGATGTATTTTGTTTTATACTATCCGCTAAGCAACCTGCAAAAGTCAAATCAGATCTCGATGGTGAATAAATCTCAAATCCTGTAAGATTATTTAATGCATCATTGTTCACATGGAATGAAATCATGAGTTTTGCTTTTGATGCGCAAGCTATTGAAATCCTTCCATTTGTATCATACATATTTGTAGTAGTATATGTATCTGTATTTGACTCATCTCTAGTAAGTTTTGTCCTATATCCCATTGCATCAAGTTTTTCTTTTAGTGAATTCGCATACTTTAGTGTAATATTTGCTTCTGTATACTTTCCTCTTACCTCACCAGAGTCCTTTCCTCCATGACCTGCATCTATCACAACATCATAAACTGCATCATTTGTATCTGCATCTTTCATTTGAAGATACAAAAGACTATATTCTTTTCCCTTATATTTTTGCTTTTCAAAATGCACCTCTGCTCTTCTATATCCCTTTTCCTTATCAGAAAATGTAATATAGTCTAAATCAGCATAATTAGTGTTATTGACAAATGAATAAAATCTGGGATTTACGCTATTATTTAGCTTAAGTCTAAGAAGTATGTAATATTTTGAATTATCTATATCATCCAATATAAGACAAGAATTAATTTCCTTCAAAGAAAAAATCAAATCCGTATCTGTAAAAGAAGTATCCAAACTCACTTGCTTTTCAAAACCATTTCCATTTGTAATATATAATTTTGCATTTTCAAAATTATCTTCATCTATATTTGTGATTTTACCAATAAGTCCAAATGATTTACCGTAAGTATAAAAAGCTGTGGCTTCTGCTGGCTTCACTTGCAACTTTTCCAATAAGTCATTTTCTACTTGAGAATTTGATATGCTTGGATTTTTGTTGATAGAAATCACTATACCATAACCTATGCCTACAACAATAGCACACAAAACTATGAACTTAAATACTTTTCCAAACATAGGCTACCCTCATCTGTATTTTATACAATCTTTCCTATCATGTCGTAATCTCTAACTGACTCTATTTGACATCTCACAAACATACCAGGTTTATATTTTCCATCATTTTTAATAAAAATCGTTCCATCTTCATTTGGTATATCCATATAACTTCTAGCACATAAAAATCTGCCATCATCAGAAATACCATCAATTATAGCTTCATAAATATTTCCTATTTTTTCTTCCAATTTTATCTTTGAAATCTGCTTTTCAAGTTTCATAAGTTTATCATATCTAGCTGTCTTTGTTTTTGGATGAACCTGATTTTTTATTTTTTCTGCCGGAGTACCATCTTCTTTTGAATATTTGAATACTCCCATTTTTTCAAATTTTTCTTCATTTACAAATTCGTATAAATTCAAAAAATCCTCTTCTGTTTCTCCCGGAAAGCCTACCATAAGTGTAGTACGAATAATTACATCTGGTATACTTCTTCTAATCTTTTCTATAACTTTTCTAATAGAAGCTCCATCGCTATTTCTATTCATCATCTTAAGCACCTTATCAGATGAATGTTGGATTGGCATATCGAAATAATTACAAATCTTATCATTTTCCTTTACAATTTTTATAAGTTCATCTGTAATACTTTCAGGATATGCATATAAAAATCTTATCCATTTTAAATCTTTTATTTTAGCAAGAGCCTCAAGAAGTTCTGCAAGTCTTGACTTTCCATACAAATCTATTCCATATTTGGTAGTATCTTGCGCTATAACTACAATTTCTTTTATTCCATTTTTGGCCAATTTTTCAGCTTCTTTTAGAATATCTTCAAATTTCCTACTAATATACGGACCTCTTATATATGGTATAGCACAATAAGTGCATCTATTATCACACCCTTCTGCGATCTTTAGATATGCTGTTGTACTTCCAGTAGAAACTACCCTATCCATATAATCTAAAGTATTTTGGGACATTTTTTTTACATGTATCATTTTTCTTATCTTATCCCAAAAATCACCATATTCGTCAATACTTATAAACATGTCAACTTCTGGAAGTGTTTTTTCCAAATCTTCTTTATATCTTTGTACCAAACACCCCATAGCAACAAGATATTTACAACATCCACTCTTTTTATATTTTGCCATATCAAGTATAGTATTTATGGCTTCTTCTTTTGCAGGCTCAATAAAACCACAGGTGTTTATAATTATGATTTCAGCTTCTTTTGGATTATTCACAATCTCAAAATTTTCTTTTTTAAAAATGCCTATACACATTTCTGTATCAACCAAATTTTTACTACACCCGCAGTGAAACAAATCCTACTTTCAATTTAAATACATCCTTTTATAAAATTCCAAATATTGATAATATTATCACTAATATAGCACCTGGTATTCCAAAGAATCCAATAATCGCAAGTGAAACCCATGAAAGAGCTGCTATCGTGAGAGTAATAATTCCAAGACCACCAAGAGCCCAAATAAGTGCTAAACCTAGTATAGAATTGGCAAGAAGTCTTATGATTATTTTTATAGGCAATGCAATAATCTTAAGAATTAACACCAAAATTGCTACACTAATAACAAATGACAATAACTGTGACATAAAAAACCTCCTTTATTCACTATCAAATTTTTTACTATTTATATGCTTTCTTGTAATCTCCATTAAATTTAACTTTGTAAAATCTTCTATTTGAACTTTCGACCTATCATTTTTTATAGCCTTTTTCATTTCACTTATTATAAGTTTTTTATCTTCATCTTCGTGCATATCTATAAAATCAATTACGATAATACCACTTATATCTCTTAGTCTTATTTGTTTTGCTATCTCATGCACAGCTTCAAGATTTACTGCGGTAATTGTCTCTTCTACATCCTTTTTTCCAATATACTTACCAGAATTCACATCGATTGCAACTAATGCTTCGGTCTTGTCAATATTTATAAAAGCTCCACTTTCAAGTAATACTTTTTTATATGACGTAGCTTTTATCTGTCTTCTAAGATTATATTTTTCTAAAATTTCTTCATCTATTTCTATTTTTATGTCTATATCAAGTTCATTTAAAATGCTCTTTGTCATATCATAATCTTTTTCATCTTCAATTACAATTTTATCAAGTCCACTATCTGCAAGATCTATGATAGTTTTTCTAATAATACCTCCCTTATCGTATATAAGCTTCGGTACACTTTCTACATTAATCTTCTTTATACTTTCCCATTTTTTCGTAATATATAAGATGTCTTTTTTTATTTCTTCTTCTGATTTGCCATATGCTGATGTCCTAATTATTGCACCTGTGCCTTCTGGAATATACTTTTTCACAATCTTGATAAGTCTATCTCTTTCCTTCTTATCCTCAATCTTTTGAGATACTGTTATAAAACTAGAATTAGGCATATATACTACTAGCCTACTTGTAAGTGTAATATGAGTAGAAAGTCTTGGTCCCTTTTTATCTACTGCTTCTTTTTTTACCTCAACAATAATCGGATCTCCTGGTCTTATAAGTTTATTTATATTTGGTACATTTTTAATTTCTTCTTTTGTGATATCAACCTTTGGAAGTACATCTTTTACGTGTATAAAAGCATTTTTACTTTCTCCAATATTCACAAATGCAGACTGAAGACCTGTGATTACATTTTGAACTTTTCCAATATATATATTTCCTTCAATAGATTTATTATTATCCTCTTGCTCATACATTTCAGTAAGAACTTCTTCCTCTAATAAACCTATAAACTTCTTTTGATTATAATTACAAATTATAATTTCTTTCATTTAAACATCCTTTTTTCTGTTATATTTATTCATAGCCATATCAATATTTGACTTTAAAATTTCTATTATGGCATCTTTTGCTATATCAGTACCGCTATCAAGTAATTTAACTTCTTCATCTGGTATAGCGCCAATTACATATTCTATCATATCTCTTGTATCTTCTGGTCTTCCTATTCCTACACGTACTCTTATGAAATTTTCAGTTCTAATATTTTCAATCACTGATATCAGTCCCTTATGACTACCCGCAGAGCCTGACTTTCTTATTCTAATAGTTCCAGGCAAAGTATCTATATCATCATAAACCACTATAATATCCTCTTCTGATAACTTATAAAAATTCATAGCCTGCACTACTGATAGTCCACTCTCATTCATATATGTTTGTGGCTTAAGCAAAATTACTTTATTCCCTTCAATAATCCCATTTCCAACTAAGCCATCAAATTTTTTTTGAGACACATTAATATCATATTCTTCTGCAATTTTATTAATTACATTGAATCCCATATTATGTCTTGTTTTTGAATAATCTCTTTCTGGATTTCCAAGTCCTACTATAAGATACATTTTTCCCTCAATTCTCAAAATAATACAATATATATTATAAGATAAATTCAAGTTAAATACAATCTTTTTAAAATTATCTTGAATTAAATTTTATTTATATATAGAATGTTTAAAAGGTTAATTTTAAAAAAGAATTAGAGAGGAATTAAAATTGGCGGAAAAGTTTGATTTTTATAATAGTACAACGATTAAATCATACAATCTAGATGAATCTATACGTTATCAACTAAAAATGCTTGACGGACTTGATGCTTTTACTAGAAAACATAGCGAAAATGTTGCAAACCTTACTTGTAGATTATGTGAAAATCTTGGACTTTCAAGGGGTTTTACAATTTATACAACTACTTGTGCTTATCTTCACGATCTTGGAAAAATATTCATTCCACCATCTGTTTTGCAAAAACCAGGTAGACTTACTGATGAAGAATATACCATCATGAAAACACATACAACTATTGGATACAAAATGTGTATGGATGACCTAAAACTAAGACCATATTCTGCTGGACCACTATATCATCACGAAGGTCTTGATGGTTCTGGATATCCAAATGGAGTTAGAGGAAATGATATTCCATATGAGGGTCAAATCATTAGAGTAGCTGACGAATTTGATGCTATCACTTCAAAAAGGCAGTATAAAACCCACGTAGGTATCATAGATACACTAAATATACTTATTGATGATGCAACTCCTCAAGAACTTAAAAGACGTATGCAAAATCAAGAGAGTGGATTTAAAAAGGGTAAAGATGGTAATGTGGACACTCTTTCAAATCCAGCTGCACTTGCTGCACTTGCAGATAGTGCAAAGCCAAGAGGAATATTTGGATTAAATAAAAAGCTATATGGAAAGATAGATAAAAGAATTTTAAAAGCATTATTTAAAGTAGTAATTGATGATACTGAATACGAAATTGTCGCAAGAAGTGAATACATTGATTTTCTTGAGAAAGAAATAAAACGTATTGAAAAAGCTTTAGCATCATATAATAGAATGGAATCTGCTCATACTAAAGAGCAAAAAGATTATTACAAAGAAGAAATCAAATATTATCTAAAAGCACATGAAGATCCAGAAAAAATCCCACAGATTCTGCAAGAATTTAAAGATGCTTATACAGTTCGTAAAGAACATATAGCAAAAT
>CAYYBL010000026.1:0-12366 GCA_964470175.1 uncultured Lachnospiraceae bacterium
CAGTATACAATTATACTACGAAATGTTAATCCCATAAGGACTTTAAGAGGAATAATGACAAATCAAGTTCCAAATTGTACTAGATACTATGGTTTCAAATTTAATATGTAATTTGACAAAAAATATGGTAAGAGTTATAATATTGTGGTTAGACTAAAGATTTCTTTAATCTAACCACATTTTGTTATAGAGGAAGAAAAAAATGAATAACAAAAATATTAGAAATATTGCTATAATTGCACACGTTGACCATGGAAAAACCACTCTTGTAGATGCTATGCTAAAACAAAGTGGAATTTTTAGAGAAAATGAGCAAGTTCAAGAGAGAGTTATGGATTCAAATGCACTTGAAAAAGAAAGAGGAATTACTATATTATCAAAAAATACTTCAGTTCGTTATGATGATATAAAGATAAATATAGTTGATACTCCTGGACATGCTGATTTTGAAGGTGAAGTTGAAAGAGTACTTAAAATGGTAGATGGAGTATTGCTTCTTGTAGATGCATTTGAAGGACCTATGCCTCAAACAAGAGAAGTTCTTAAAAAATCACTTGCATTAAAATTAAAGCCAGTTGTTGTAATTAATAAAATAGATAGACCAGGAGCAGATCCACTAAAAGTAGTTGATAAAGTTTTAGATTTATTCATTGAACTTGGCGCAGAAGACGATCAATTAGATTTTCCAGTTGTATTTACTTCTGCAAAACAAGGTATTGCTACTTTAGATATAGATAATCCAGGAGAAGACTTAAAATGTTTATTTGAAACTATAGTAAAAGAAATTGAGCCTCCAAAATGTGATATGGATGGTACAATGCAGATGCTTGTTTCAAATATAGATTATGATGATTATATTGGAAGAATATCTATAGGTAGAATTGAAAGAGGAAGAATTGTACTTAATATGCCTGTAGCAATATGTAAGGATGAAGATAAGGTTTTATCTTCAAGAGTTACAAAGCTATATACATATGAAGGATTAAAAAAGGTAGAAATAGAAGAAGCTGAAGCAGGAGACATAGTAGCTCTTACTGGTATTTCTGATATAAATATTGGTGATACAATTTGTGATTATAATTATCCAGAAAAAATACCATTTGTAAATATTGATGAGCCTACAGTATCTATGACATTTAGTGTAAATGATGGACCATTTGCAGGAAGAGAAGGACAATTTGTTACTTCTAGACATTTGAGAGATAGATTATTTAAAGAGTTAGAGAGAAATGTTAGCTTAAGGGTGAAAGAAGGAGACACTCCAGATTCTTTTGAAGTGTCTGGAAGAGGAGAATTACACTTATCTGTACTTATAGAAGAAATGAGAAGAGAAGGATTTGAATTTTTGGTTTCAAGACCAAAGGTTATCATAAAAGAAATAGATGGTGTGAAGTGTGAACCTATTGAAAGACTTGTTGTAAATGTACCAGATGATTGTGTGGGAGTTGTTATAGAAAAGCTTGGTAAGAGAAAAGCAGAAATGGTAAATATGGAGCCAGCAGAGTCAGGACATACTAAAATTGAATTCAAAATTCCAGCTAGAGGAATAATAGGATATAGGACAGAGTTTCTTACAGATTCTAAAGGCGAAGGAGTTATGAGTCATATATTTGATTGCTATGAACCATATAAAGGAGAAATACAATCTAGAACTAGAGGAACAATCGTTGCATTTGAAGCTGGTAAATCTATTACTTATGGACTTTATAATGCTCAAGATAAGGGAGACCTTTTCATAGGACCTGGAGTGGAAGTATATGAAGGAATGATAGTTGGATTAAATTCAAGACCAGAAGATTTACCTATAAATGTATGTAAGGAAAAACATCTTACAAACACGAGAGCTTCTGGATCAGATGAAGCATTAAGACTAATACCACCTATTCAAATGTCACTTGAGAAATCAATAGAATTTATACAGGATGATGAACTTGTGGAAGTTACTCCAAAAAATATAAGACTTAGAAAGAAAATTTTAAACAATAAAGATAGAGAAAGAATGCAAAGACAAGCACAAAATGCAAATAAAGAATAAAAATAAAAATCACCTTAAAGTTTAAGGTGATTTTTTTCCTCTTTTTTTCTTTCTTGAACTATGGTATGTATTTTTATTTACTTTTTTTTTTTCAATTTCAGTATTATTTTCATAGAAGCTAATTTGTCCATCGAGTAAATTTGTACTTTTCTTTAATGATTTTTCAAGTGGTTCTACATTGTATTCATCAAGCAAATACTCTAAATTCTTGCTTGTAGCAATTTGGTCGGGGGTTAATTCTAAAATATGTGAATCAAGATTTGCATCTTGAGTATCTTCTTCCAGCTTTATGTTTCCTGATTCATCAAATTTTTCTTGGATGAATTCATCAGATTCCTCTTGAGAATCTTCATTTGAATCAGTTTCTTCAGGAACATTATTAGAAATATCTACAGAATGAGAATTTACTATATTGTTTATATTGGTCATGTATGTATTTAAGTCTTCAAGATAGTTTAAATTATCTAGTTTTTTTGAAATAAGTGTGAGTTTTCTAAGGGCAGCTATTCTCCAATATCCATCTTGAATTGTTTTAGATATGTTCATAGTGAAAATATTGGAAAGTATGAATGATATAACAGAAAATATAATGATAATCTTTTCCTTAGAAAGATTGTTAAATAGTAATATATCCACAAAATATGAACTAAATACACCACCTAAAATAGCACCTATTATAGTTATAAAAAATATTAAAAAAATACGCTTAACTTTTAACCAAAAAAGTAAGTGTTTGTAGCTTTTTTCTGTATACATTTTTATATCACATCTATAATAAATATAGCTTTCTTTTTATTATTGTAAGTGCAAAAATCTTACAAAAGCATTATAATATGATTATTGTAGATAGTCAAGAAAATTGTTACAAAAAAAACACAATTTTGTAATCAAAATATAATATATTAAAACTAATATAATGATAAAATAGTTGTAAATATAATTAGCAAAGAGGAAATGTAGTATGAAGTTGGATGTTGTAAATAAAGATAGAGTTTATGATGGATTTATAAAAGTAGATGTTTTAGATATAAAACTTCCAAGTGGACAGGTTATAAAGAGGGATGTTGTAAAAAAACAGAATGCTGTAGCAATTGTGGCATTTACAGATAATAACGAATTGTATTTAACAAAACAACCTAGAGCGGGAAGAGATGAGCTTGAAGCAATAGAAATACCAGCTGGTATTATAAATGAGGATGAAACACCTGTGGAAGCAGCTAGACGTGAACTTCTTGAAGAAACTGGATGTGAAGTTACAAAAGATTTAATTCCACTTGGAAAGTATTATCCTGATCCTGCATGTGCAACAGGAGTAACTTATATGTTTTTAGCTCTTGGAGTAAAAAGAAAACAAGATTTACATTTGGATTTTGATGAGTGTTTAGAATGTTTTCATGTAACTATCGGTGAGGCACTTAAACTTATAGATGATGAAGTACTTATCGATTCAAATAGTTTACTTACGATTGACAGAGCAACAAGATATTTAGATACATATATTTCAGGGGTTTAAAAAGAAAAAATAGCACTTTGAAGTTGACATTGCTAAAATTAATGATATAATACCTTTTAGTTGAATAAAAGGTATTATTTTTATGAAAGAAGGTAATAAAATGAAACAATTTAAAGCAGAGTCAAAGAAATTATTAGACTTAATGATAAATTCAATTTACACAAATAAAGAAATATTTTTAAGGGAGCTTATTTCAAATGCAAGTGATGCTATAGATAAGCTATATTATAAATCACTTACAGATAGCAGTGTCCAACTTTCAAGAGAAGATTTCAATATTTTTATAGAAATAGACAAAGAAAATAGAACTATTTCTATAAGTGATAATGGAATTGGAATGGATGAAAAAGAATTAGAAATTAATCTTGGAACTATTGCAAAAAGTGGAACATTAAACTTCAAGGAAGAAATTGAAAATAAAGATGATATAAATATAATAGGACAGTTTGGTGTAGGTTTTTATTCGTCATTTATGGTAAGTAAGGAAGTAAAGGTACTAAGTAAAGCCTATGGTGCAGAAAAAGCGTATCTGTGGGATTCAAAAGGCGTAGATGGTTATACTATAGAGGAAAGTGAGAAGGGTGAAGTAGGTACAAAAATCACGCTATATTTGAAAGATGATACAGATGATGAAAAATATAGTGATTACCTAGATGAGTATAAAATAAAAGATTTAGTAAAAAAATATTCTGATTATATATCTTTTCCAATTAAGATGGAGTGTGAGCATCAAAGACCGGTAAATAATGACAATGATGAAAAAGCAGAAAGAAAATTTGAAAAATATAAAGAGATAGAAGTCCTAAATAGCATGATTCCAATATGGAAGAAAAACAAGTCAGATATAAAAGAAGAAGAATATGATACATTCTATACTGATAAATTTGGTGATTATGAGAAGCCACTAAAAGTTATACATGCAAAGGCAGAAGGAGGTATAACGTATACTGCACTTTTGTTTATTCCATCAAGGACACCATATGATTACTACACTAAAGAGTATGAGAAGGGACTTCAATTATATTCTAATGGCGTACTTATCATGGATAAATGTAAGGAGCTAATACCTGATTATTATAGTTTTGTAAAAGGATTAATAGATAGTCCAGATTTATCTTTAAATATTTCAAGAGAAATGCTTCAACATGATAGACAACTTAGGGTTATTGCAAAAAATATTGAGAAGAAAATAAAATCAGAGCTTGAAAATATGTTAAAGCTTGATAGAGAAAAATATGAAGGCTTCTTTAGAAATTTTGGAAATCAGATAAAATATGGTATATATAGTTCATATGGAATGAACAAGGATGAACTTCAAGATTTAATAATGTTTTATTCATCTACAGAAAAGAAACTTGTTACACTTTCAGAATATGTAGGACGAATGAAAGAAGGCCAAGACAAGATTTATTATGCATCTGGAGAAAGTGTAGAAAAGATAGATAAGATGCCACAAGTAGAAGGTGTAAAAGAAAAAGGATACGAAATATTATACATGACAGATGAGATAGATGAATTTGTAATTCAAGTTATATTGCAATATGATAAAAAACAATTTGCAAATGTTTCTACAAACAATTTAAATCTTGATTCAAAGGAAGAAAAAGAAAAATTAGACAAGATAAATGAAGATGCAAAAGGAATGTTTGATATCATGAAGGAAGCAATTCCGGATATTCAAGGAATAAGATTTACAAATAATTTAAAAAATCATCCAGTTTGTTTAGCATCTGAAGGACCTCTTTCAATCGAGATGGAGAAGACTTTGAATGCTATACCAAATAATCAAAATATAAAAGCACAAATAATTCTTGAAATAAATGAGAGTCATCCGATTGCAAATAAATTAAAAGATCTATATGAGAATGATAAAGAGAGTCTAAAAAATTATACAAAAATATTATATAATGATGCTAGACTTATTGAAGGACTTAGTATAGATGATCCTACAGAGTTTAGTAATTTAATTTGTGATTTGATTTCAAAATAAGAGAGATAGTATATGAGTAGATTAAGAAGCCCACAATTTGCAAAAAGTATATTTAAACTTACAGATGAAGATATAGACAAAGCATTTGTGAAATTTGATAATAGTCAGTATAAAGATTTAAATTTTACATATATTTTTATAAAAGCATTTTATACACATATAATTTTTATGTATTTAAATCAAAAAAATAGAATGAAAGACTTTGAAGAATTGTACAAAAATATGAAAGTATGTCTACATGATTATTATTTGTACAATACTGAAAAGCTTACAGATGATTATTTATCAGATGTTTTGAATTTGTTTGATAATGATTTTGAACTAATGGATTCTGTGCCAAAAGTCGATTTAGATGATGGATATGAATTTAGACATCATGTTATTAATTGCTTTGATATACTTTTGCAAATACTAGAAAATAAATCAACTTCACCAATAAGACAAGATTTGTTTGAAGATTCAATTTCATACTTTAGAAATATATGTGATAAAGTAATAATATCAGTAAGTAAAAATATGAAGTAGTTTACATAAAAGTTGATTTTGTTAAAAAAATAGGTTATAATAATAAGGAAACTTAATAGAACCTAAGCCTACAATGTGATTATTACGAAAGGAGAATGTGGCATGGGTATGAATAACGATTATGGTATCCGGTGGCTCGTAGGAAAGAGAATTAGAAACCTGTTGAAAAGGCTGGAAAACTTTCTTTTTGGAGTGAGGGATTATCTTCCCAGTGTAATTATTGATCCACCGAAAAAAAAGGTATGTTTAAAAAAATACCATACCTTACCAGGTCGTAGATTTTAAGCAGAACAGAAAAGCAGGAGGTAACTGACTCCTGCTTTTTTGTTTGATAGGAAATGCAAAGCATTTCCTATCAAACAGAGCTTTCTGCTAATGTTGTAAATTAATACGTTTTGTGATATAAGAAAGGTAATTAATTAGTTTGAGGAAATAGATATTATATTGAAAAATGATATTGAAAAATGACGAAAATAAAAAAGTAAATAGATTATCAGGCAATGAAGAAATAATAGGTGCTTATAAAAATCAAAAGAAAAAGAAAATAATAAAAATTATATTAATTATTGTTATTTTTTTCTTTATATTTTGCGCATTTAAGCTTATAATTTCTTTTTTTAAGTGGAAAAATATAGCAAAAGAAATGATTTCAAATGAACCATCTAAAGTAATAGATACAGAAGGTAATGTAATTGCGACTTTAGGAGATACAAGAAAAGTAAAAAATACAAAATATGAGGATATACCAGAAAATATAAAGGATGCATATGTTTCGATAGAGGATCAAAGATTTTATAAACATAATGGCGTAGATCTTCCAAGAACTGCTGCTGCT
The DNA here is from genome assembly GCA_964470175.1 of uncultured Lachnospiraceae bacterium. Classification (GTDB taxonomy): domain Bacteria; phylum Bacillota; class Clostridia; order TANB77; family CAG-508; genus Scatovivens. The sequence goes on from CAYYBL010000026.1 coordinate 6,899, forward strand.
ATTTTTTCTTATGTAAGGAATGTGGGTTCATCATCATTCGGAGGAAGTTCAATTACTCAGCAACTTGTAAAAAATCTTACTGGCGATAGTTCATCAAAAGTAAGTCGAAAAGTTAAAGAATGGTTTAAAGCATGGTCTTTGGAAACTTTTCTTTCAAAAGAAGAAATATTAGGTTCATATTTAAATATTATTTATGTAGGGCCAAATGTTTATGGCGTTGGAGCTGGAGCAAATTATTATTTTAGTAAAGATTTATCAAGCCTAAGTCTTGCTGAATGCGCTTTTTTAGCAGGAATAAATAATTCTCCAAATTCATATAATCCTTTTGGTGAAAAAGATAATAATGAAAAAATAACTACAAGGACTATAGCAGTTTTAAATAAAATGTTTGAGCTTGGATATATTTCGGAAGATGAAAAAAATAGTGCAATTAATGAAGTAAATCAAGGTTTAAAGTTTAAACAAGGAAAACTTGAAGAGACAAAAAACAGTGGTATTTATTCTTATCATACAGATAGTTTGATATTAGAAGTTATGAACGATATCGAAAAAAAGAAACATATTTCTGAAGATTTTGCAGAAAACTATTTAAATATGGCAGGACTTAAAATATTTAGTACGGAAAAACCATCTATTCAAGAGACTATAGAAAAAGAAGCAGAAAAGAAAAAGTATATTATATATTCCACAAAAGAAAGTGGTAAAACATCACAAATTGCTATGGTGGTATTAGATATAAAAACAGGTGAAGTTGTTCGGATGTGTAGGTGGTAGTGGCACAAAAACAGAAGCAAGGGGATTAAATAGAGCCGTACAAAGTGTAAGACAAACTGGATCTGCTGGAAAGCCTATATCAGTGATTGCACCTGCAATAGATAAAAAAATAATAATGACTACATCAAAGATTGTAGATGAACAGATTACATTTGATGATGGAACTGAAGATGGTTACACTCCTTCAGATTATAATAAGTACAGAGGAGAAATTACTATAAGGCAAGCTGTAGAATCATCTCAAAATATTCCATTTGTAAAGATAATGGAGATGCTTACACCTAAAGAATCAATAAGATACATGAAAAAAATGGGAATTACAACACTTACAGATGTTGATGAAAATCTTAATCTTGCACTTGGTGGACTTGATAAAGGAATTAGTCCTCTTGAAATGGCTGCAGCATATAACACTATTGCAAATGGAGGAGTTTATATTGAACCTACTTTTTATAAAAAAGTGGAAAATTCAAATAAAAAAGTAATCTTAAAACCATCTCAAAAAAGAAGAAGAGTATATTCAAAAGAAGTTGCTTATATTGTAACATCGCTTCTTAGGGAACCTGTTTATGGAAAATCTGGTACAGCTACATATTGTAGGATAAAAGGTATAGATGTTGCTGCAAAAACGGGAACTACTAATGATGAATATGATAGATGGCTTTGCGGATATACACCATACTATACAGCAGTTACATGGTTTGGATTTGATCAAAATGAGACAATAAGGTTTAATGGAAAAAACCCTTCAGGTCAGATATGGTCGAGTGTGATGAGTAATATTCATAGTAAACTTGAAAACAAATCTTTTGAAAAACCAAAAAGTGTAGTGGAAAGACAGATTTGTAGAGAAACAGGATTACTAGCAAGAACTGGATGCAAAGATTTATATACAGATTATTATTTATCGGGAAATCTTCCTACAGTATATTGTTCAAAGCATTCAGGTAATCCACTAGAAGGAACTATAGATACAGATAGTTCAAGTACATCACTTCTAGAAAATATAGTGGATAATGTAAAGGAAAGCTTAGAAAGTGAAACTCAAAATTACATATATAAGGAATCTACGGATGAAACTTTTGAACAATAAATGAGGTAATTATGACATATAACGAATTTACAAATAATTTAAAAAAAGGACTTGGATCCATATATATAATCTATGGAAATGAACAATACTACATTGATAAGGCAATTAAAAATATCAAGAAGTCATTTGGCGAGCTTGTTTTGGGTATAAACTATGTAGTAATAGATGATTCAAATTTGTCCAAACTTATATCAAATATAGAAATACCTGCGTTTGGGTATGAGAAAAAACTAATACTTGTAAAAAATTCCGGATTATTTAAAAAAGATGGTAGAAAGCTTACTTTAAATACTTTGCAAGAAGAAATACTTTCATTTATACTTGAAAACAAAGAACTAATAGAAGAATCATGTGTTATTGTTTTTACAGAAGATGATTTTTATAAAAACGATATCTATAAACAGATAAGCAAATTTTCTACTGTTGTGGAATTAAATGAACTAAGTATTAATGAATTAATAAATGAAATAAAGAGAATTGCTAAATTATACAAAGTAAATATATCGGATCAAAATGCAGAATACATGGTTATGAGCTGTGGGACTAATTTACAGGTTATTATTAATGAACTTAGAAAAGTGATAGAATATGCTGGAGCTGGTGGAACCATCGAAAAAAATGATATTGATGAATTATGTATAAAGGAAATTTCAAGTGTAATTTTTGATCTTACTGATAATTTGGCAATAAAAAAGATTGATAAATCTATAAATATATTAGATAATTTAATTTATAAAAAAGAACCTATGCAAAAAATATTTATAACATTATACAATCACTTTAGAAGATTATATTTGTGTGAAATTGCTATAAAAAATAAAGCAAGTATTGCTCAAACATTAGAATTAAAACCAAATCAAACTTTTCTAGAAGGAAAATATAAAAATCAATTAAGGTATTTTGATGAAAAGACTTTAAGAAAGATTCTTGATGAATTTGTAAATCTTGATTTTAACTATAAAAACGGTAGAATTGATTTAGATGTGGGATTAAGAAGTATACTTTGTACTTACTGCTCATAGGGAGGAAAACTAAATGTATAAAAGAAATGAAACTAGACCAATAAATGTAAGAAATGTTCAAATAGGTGGACAGAATAAAGTTGTAATGCAATCTATGTGTAATACCAAAACCAAAAATGTAGATGAAACTGTAAATCAGATATTAGAACTTGAAAATGTTGGATGTGAAATAATAAGAGTGGCATGCTTTGATATTGAAGATGCAAAAGCTATAAAAGAAATAAAGGAAAAAATTCATATACCAATCGTTGCAGATATTCACTTTGACTATAAAATTGCACTTGCAGCTATAGAGGCAGGTGTAGATAAGATAAGGATAAATCCTGGAAATATAGGAGATATGGAAAAAACTAGAGCTGTTGTAGAAAAATGCAAAGAAAATAAGATTCCTATAAGGATTGGAGTAAATGCTGGGTCTCTAGAAAAAGAATTTTTAGATAAATATGGAAAACCATGTAGTGATGCAATGATAGAAAGCGCAAAAAGACATGTAAAGATTTTGGAAGATTTAGATTTTTATGATATAGCAATTTCTTTAAAGGCTTCAAATTTAGATATGTGTATAGAGGCGTATGAAAAGGCGGCAGAAACATTCAATTATCCTTTACATCTTGGAATTACCGAAGCGCGGAACTTCTTTTTCAGGTACTATAAAATCAAGTATAGGTCTGGGAGTTCTATTAAGAGAAGGAATTGGAGATACTATAAGAGTTTCACTTTCTGATGATCCAAAGGCAGAGATTCCAGTTTGTAAAGAAATACTAAAGGATTGCAATCTATTTAAAGCAAGTCCAAGACTTGTTGCTTGTCCTACATGTGGAAGAATTCAATATGACATGATTCCTATTGCAAAGGAGATAGAAGAATTTTTGCAGGGACTTGATAAGGACATAACAGTTGCAATTATGGGATGTGCTGTAAATGGACCTGGAGAAGCAAGAGAGGCAGATATAGGCATAGCTCGGAGGAAATGGAGAAGCACTTCTTTTTAAAAAAGGGAAAATAATTAGAAAAATATCAGAAGAAAATATAATTGAAGAATTGAAAAAAGAAATTTTATCAATTTAGAGGGAGAAAAATGAAATATCCAGATTTTATAAAAAAAGGTGATACTATTGGAATATGTTCACCATCAGGAGGCATTACAGACAAATATAAAATAATGCAAGTAGAATATGCAATTAAAAATCTAGAAGAAAAAGGCTATAAAGTTATAATTACAAAAAATGCAGTTGGAAATGAGGAAAAAGGTAGAAGCTCTGATGCAAAGACAAGGGCACAGGAATTTATGGAATTATATGAAAATCCTGATGTTAAGCTTATCATTTTTTCTACAGGTGGTGAATTCTTGTGTGAAATGCTAGATTATTTAGATTTTGAAAAATTGAAATTAATGAAGCCAAAATGGATACAAGGATATTCTGATATTAGTGGTATTGAGCTTATGTTTAACACTATTTTGGAAATCCCATCAATTTATGGTCCAACTATAAAACATTTTTCAATGAGACCTTTTTATAAAACACTCGATGATAATATTGATATACTTTGTGGAAATGAAATTATTCAAAATTCACTTGATATGTATGAAGGTATATGGAAAAAGGTAGAAAGTGAAGAAGATGTGACTGCTCAGTATAATTTTACTGATAAAGTAGAATGGAAAATTATAAAAGGTGGTTCAGACATAAGTTTTAGAGGTAGAAGCATAGGCGGATGTCTTGATGCAATAACATATTATTTTGGTACAAAATACGATAATATAAAAAATTATATTGGTAAATATGAAAATGATGGTATTGTATGGTTTTTAGAGTGTTTTGATTTAAATACTGCTTCACTATATAGAAATTTGTGGCAGATGAAGAATTCTGGATTTTTTGAAAATTGTAAGGGACTATTTTTTGGAAGGTCACTTATGATGAGAGAAGAATGTGGTATTAATTTTGAAGAAAGTATTTTAGAAGCTTTAAAAGAGTACGATTTTCCAATTATTACTGATGTAGATATTGGACATAAGCCACCTCAAATATCTGTTGTAAATGGTGGAATTATAGAAGTATCTGCAAATCAAAATAAAGGAAGTATTAAAAATTATTTTAAGTAGGAGTATATAAATGGAAAACAAAAAGATAGATAGAGATATATCTATAGATTTTATAAGAATTATTGCGTGTATACTAGTAGTGGGTACTCATTGTTGTTTGCAAGCATTTAATGAGTATTACCACGAAGTTGATTGGAGTAGACTATTTGAAAAATGTTTTCTAACAGATGGAGTTCCAATATTCTTTATAATAACAGGCTTTTTTATTGCAAATGGTAGAAGTTACAAGAAGATATGGAAAAGTACATTTTTTAAGGTAATTATTCCGACTTTTATATATGTCTTATTTGCACAAGTTTTTTTTATGTTTATTTTAAATAAAGAGTCTCTTTCATGGTGTTTTAAAAACTTTTTTATAAATCTAAATATTGGAGGAATATTTAAAAGTATTCTTACAACTGATACTGCCCCTATAAATAGTCTTTGTGAGCATCTATGGTATATTTATTCATATATAAAAATAGTTTTGTGG
>CAYYBL010000026.1:12466-18194 GCA_964470175.1 uncultured Lachnospiraceae bacterium
ACAAATAGAGATTCTTTTATGGAGTGGAAGTATACAGTTTTAAATATTTTTTCAGCTATTTCTTTATTTATTGCATTATATTCATTTGAAATCAAAAACGAAAAAATATGTAAAATAATTGAGTGGATAAGTAGTAAAACTTTTGGAGTATATTTAGTACATTATTTAATACTTGCAAAGGTTGATTTATACAAGTTTGATAAGCTTGGGAAATTATACCAAGAATTAATATACCTAGTACTTAGTGTAATTATTACATTTGTTTTATCTGTAGCTATTGTATGGTTTATTAAAAAAATTAAAGAAATATTTTCAAAATTATGCATTTTTGTATATCAATTTAATAAAAAGTATGATAAAATATCATAAATCATAAATATAGTTTGGAGATGAAGAATTATGGAATTAAAAAAGTGTGCACGTTGTGGAAAGTTCATTACATCAAATGTTGATGTATGTGAAGATTGTGTGAGAAAAGATTCTTTTGAGATTGAGAAGCTAAAGGGATTTTTTGAGAATAGTTATACTAGTGGTATTACAAAGACACAAGTTTCTTTAAGTACAGGTATTAGTTCAAAGAATTTAAATCGATATTTAAACTATGAGGAATTTAATGGTATATATTTAAAAGATGAATTTACAGAGGTTATAAACGATAAGAATCAAGATGCTTAAAATGTTAAATATAGGCTATTAGCTTATTTAGCATGTTTATATATTATATTTAAAATATGCCATACTTATTCTTATCAAAGATAAGTATGGTAGTTTTTTTGTTAAAAAGGAGTAGAAATGGGTATTTTAGATGAATTAGAAAAAAGAGGATACATAGAGCAGACCACTGATAGAGAGGGACTGGAAAAACTACTTGAAGAAGAAAAAGTGAGTTTCTATGTTGGTATAGACCCAACAGCAGATAGTATGCACATAGGACATTTTGTTTCTCTTATGGTTGCTTCAAGACTTCAAAAAGCAGGACATAGACCTATTATTCTTATGGGAGGAGGTACAGCTGCAATTGGAGATCCTTCAGGTAGGACAGATATGAGAAAAATGCTTACCAGGGAAGAGCTTGATAGCAATGTTGAAGCGATAAAAAAGCAGGCAGAAAAATTTGTATCTTTTGAGGGAGAAAATGCTGCAATTATTGTAAACAATAAGGACTGGCTTTTAGATTTAAATTATATAGAATTTATGAGAGAAATAGGATCAAAGTTCACAGTAAGTAGAATGATTGCTCAAGAATGTTATAAAGTTAGATTAGATTCAGGACTTACATTTTTTGAAATGGGATATTTGTTGCTTCAAAGTTATGACTTTTACTACTTATACAAAAAGTACAATTGCAAACTTCAAATAGGTGGAAATGATCAGTGGTCAAATATTATTGGTGGTGTTGAACTAATACGTAAAATGACTGGAAATGAAGATAGTTTCGGACTTACGTTTAAATTACTTCTTACTGCAGAAGGAAAGAAGATGGGAAAAACATCTAAAGGTGCATTATGGCTTAGTCCAGAGAAGACATCACCTTATGATTTTTATCAGTATTGGAGAAATATTGGTGATACTGAAGTAAGAAAAGTATTAAGTCTTCTTACATATTTGCCAGATGATGAAGTAACAAGACTTTCAAATCTCAAGGATGAAGAACTAAATGAAGCAAAAAAAGTTGCTGCATATGAAATTACGAAATTAATACATGGCGCGGAAGAAGCAAAAAAAGCAGAAGAAGTTACAGATGCTTTATTTGGAAATGGTGGGAATATAGAAAATATGCCTACTACAAAGTTAGATGAAAAAAATATTTCTATTGTAGATGCTATTGTTAAAGCAGGTTTTGCAGAATCAAAAGGACAAGCAAAAAAATTAATTATCCAAGGTGGTATTTTATTAAATGATAATAAGATTACAGATATGTCATATGTCCTTAAAGATGAAGATTTTGGGGAAGGTTATGCAATACTAAAAAAGGGTAAAAAATCATTTCGTAAACTTGAAATATAGAAAGGAATAGATTTTAATGAAAAAAATAGAAATTCTAAAAAGTATTTTAGTAGTAATTTTAATTTTATTTTTAATTTTTATTTTCGTAATGGGTATAATTGGAATAAAAAGACTTATCGTTTTTAATAAAATATATTCTGGCACAGATAAGAATATAACATTTGATAACTATACTATGAAAATTGATATAACGATGAATGGTAGTGAATTTGCGAGCCTTGAAAGCTTTTATAGAATGGGAAAAGGAAAGCAAATTACCTCAAATGGTATATATACATGGACAAATGGCGAAAAAGCGTATATGGTTGATGATGAGAGTAAAGAAGTTAGGATAATGGACATGTCTCAAGGGAACGAAGAACTTACAAGTGTCATCACTCAAACATCATATACTGCTTATATACCAGGGTATAACCAGAGTCTTTTTGGTAAATTTAAATTAGTGTTAATTGCAGAGATTGAAGATGAAGTATTGGATGAAGAGGATTGCTATAAAATCTCTTATACAGATAAAGAAGGTGCTACTAGAACTTATTGGGTTTCTAAAAATGATATGAAGATAAAAAAATGCGAATTTAGAGTTGGTAGTGATACAATTTTATATAATTTTGATTTGAAATTTTTTACTGCAAAAATTACAGATGTTGAACTTGGTAATATTGCAGAATACAAAATAGTAGATGGAAAAACGGGCAATACTGTTGTAGAAAGTTTTTCTACAAAATGATGAAAGGATAGATTATGATAAAAAAACTAGCTAAATGTATTGGTGAATACAAGAAAGAGACAATTGCTACACCAATTTTTGTTGGTTTTGAATGCCTATTTGATGTACTTATACCATATTTAATGGCATATTTGATAGATAATGGTATAACTCCAGGAAATAATTATGAAATTATAAAGTATGGGGTTATACTTGTTATTTGTTCATTTTTAGCAATGCTTACTGGTATGCTTTCAGGAAAATATGCAGCTAGAGCTACGAGTGGATTTGCTAAAAATTTAAGGAAAAAAATGTACTATAATGTACAGGATTTTTCATTTTCAAATATTGATAAATTTTCTACATCAAGTATAATTACACGTCATACGACGGACATAAATAATGTACAAATGGCATTTCAAATGATAATAAGAATTGCTGTAAGAGCACCTCTTATGCTTACATTTTCACTTATTATGGCATTTTCAATAAATAAAAGATTATCTCTTATTTTTTTGGCAGCAATACCATTTTTGGGTATAGGTTTATCAATTATTGCTACAAAAGCACATCCTATATTTGAAAGAGGAATAAAATACTATGATGATTTAAATAATGTTGTAGAGGAAAATGTTAGAGGTATTAGAGTAGTAAAGTCTTATGTTACAGAAGAAAAGGAAATAAAAAAATTTGAGAAATCATCACAAGATATTTATGAAGCTTTTAAAAAGGCTGCATCATTAGTTGCATTAAATAATCCACTTATGCAATTCACTGTAAGTGCTATTATTGTACTTATTTCTTGGTTTGGTGGAAGGCAAATTGTGTATGGAGGATTAACTACAGGAGAATTTACAAGTCTTATTTCATATGCAATGCAAGTTCTTATTTCACTTATGATTCTTTCAATGGTGCTTGTTGGAATAATGATTTCAAGAGCATCAGCAGAAAGAATAGTTGAAATACTTGATGAAAGAAGCAATCTTACAAGTAAAGAAGGTGCCATAAAAAATGTGAAAGATGGCTCTATAAAATTTGAAAATGTTAGTTTTAGTTATGTTGATGATATTAATAAGCTTTGTTTAAAAGATATCAATTTAGAAATAAAATCTGGTGAAACGATAGGAATAATCGGAGGAACCGGAAGTTCAAAAACAACACTAGTACAACTTATTCCAAGACTTTATGATGTTACAATGGGAACTGTAAAAGTTGGTGGCATTGATGTTAAAGACTATGATCTAGAATCATTAAGAAATCAAGTATCTATGGTTTTACAGAAGAATGTGTTATTTACAGGTACAATTAAAGAAAATCTTCGTTGGGGAAATGAAAATGCAACTGATGAAGAAATGATAAATGCATGTAAACTTGCTAAAGCAGATGATTTTATTAGTTCATTTTCGGATGGATATGATACACATCTTGAACAGGGTGGATCAAATGTTTCAGGTGGACAAAAGCAAAGAATTTGTATAGCAAGAGCACTTTTAAAAAATCCAAAGATTCTTATACTTGATGATTCTACAAGTGCTGTGGATACAAAAACAGATAGTCTTATAAGAGAAGCGTTTGCAAAAGAAATTCCAAATACAACAAAGATAATTATTGCTCAAAGGATTGCTTCTGTGCAGGATGCGGATAGGATCATAGTGTTGGATGATGGAATGATTGATGGAATAGGCACACATGAAGAATTGCTTTCTTCAAATGAGATTTATAAGGAAGTTTATGAATCTCAGGTGAATGGAGGTGATGAGTAATATGGAAAAAACAAACAGACCAAAGTTTGATTTTAAAATTGTAGGAAGAATTTTAAAAGATTATGTATGGAAAGGTTATAAATTCAGATTAATCCTTGTAATTGTTTGTTTGTTACTAAGTACAGTATCTTCAGTTGCAGGAAGTTTATATCTAGAGACTCTTATAGATGATTATATAATTCCATTGGTTGGAAGTACAAATCCTATTTATAATGGACTTATACATGCAATTACTATTATGAGTTTTATTTATCTTATAGGAGTGCTATCAAGCTTTTGTTATAGCAGAGTAATGGTAAGTATTTCAGAAGGTACACTTAGAAGCATACGAAATGAAATGTTTGTTAATCTTGAAAAACTACCAATAAGATATTTTGATGAAAATACTCATGGAGACATAATGAGTAGGTTTACAAATGATGTAGATACGTTAAGTACGATGATAGCACAGACTATACCACAGGTAGTATCATCAACTATTACGATTGTTGTTATATTTGTTTCTATGGTTGTAACAAATATTTATCTTACAATCGTATGTATGGTATCTCTATTTGTTATATTATCGGTAACAAGACTTATTACTCAAATGAGTGGAAAATATTTTATAAAGCAACAAGAATCAGTTGGAAGAATAAATGGTTTTATCGAAGAGATGATAAGTGGTCAAAAAGTTGTTAAGGTTTTTTGCTATGAGGATAGAGCTAAAAAAAGGTTTGATGAATTGAATGATACACTTTGTGAACAAGCAAATCAAGCTAATAAATACGGAAACTATTTAGGACCTGTAACTGGAGCACTTGGAAATGCACAATATTCGATTTTAGCAATGGTAGGAGGACTTCTTGCGGTAAATGGTATAGGAAATGTAACGGTTGGTTTGATAGTTGCATTTTTGCAACTTAGTAAAAACTTTATAAGACCTATAAATCAAGTATCTCATCAGCTTAATACCATAGTAATGGCTATGGCTGGTGCAAGGAGAATATTTGAAGTAATTGATGCAGAGCCAGAATTAGATAATGGATATGTAACACTTGTAAATGCAAAATATATAGATGGAAAATTAATGGAAACACCTGAAAAGACAGAACTTTGGGCATGGAAACATCTACATAGTGATGGAACTTTAGAATATGTTGAACTTAAGGGACATATAGAAATGACTGAAGTTGATTTTGCTTATGATGAAGGAAAAACAATTTTGCACAATATAAGCTTGTATGCAAAGCCTGGTCAAAAAATAGCATTT
>CAYYBL010000027.1:0-17378 GCA_964470175.1 uncultured Lachnospiraceae bacterium
CAACACCTCCCTGTAAAATCTTAGACTTTTCATTATTTACATACTCAGAATAACTTGAAGAATCAAGTCTCATAATCTCATCATCTCTAGCATCTGATTTATGGGTATCACTTGCAGTTTTTCCTTTATTTGCAAGTCCTCTTCTTATTCCTGTAAGTTCAGCTAAAACATTATCGCCATCTGTTGAATCCACAGCATACGTGTCAGGTTCTAGTGAATCTAAAGATACGTTATATGTTGTTGACTTATAATCTTGACCATTGAAAATCCTCATTCTTTTCTTTTTATCTAGATTGTTATCGCTATGTCCATACGTGAATCTTACTATGTATTTACCCGGTGTAAATCCAGATATTATGTATGTACCATCACTTTTTGTAGCTGTTAATACTGATGATGCTCCTGCCTGCTTACTTAAATCCTCTTCATATACTTTTCCATCATACTCTATTAATTCTATTAATTGAACCTTCACACCCTCTACAAATGAATCTGTTTTCTCGGCATTCTCTCCTCCTAAATCTTTATCATTTGTTAAATTCTTATTTCTCCTTGCCTCTGTCGCTTCTTCTGTATCATGTACACCATTTCCGACATACTGCATGGTCTTTCCACTGCTGATAGTTTTAGTCCTTGCATCATCCCATACATATCCTCGTATTGATCTTTCTGAAGTAAAATCATTTATACTATTATTTACTGTAATATTTATTCCTGTTTTGTATGAATCATTTTCATATTGATCGTAAATGGTTTTATCATCAAGTACACCTTTCTCACCTGATTTTGAAATATATTTTCCATCTTTGTTGTATCCCACATTACCAGGATTTGAGTTATCATCTATATATCCCAATGATTTACTCTTTTGCCTATCTTCATATATAGAATATGAGTTTATTTCAGCTACTGAATTTCCGTTGCTTAATTTTAAATATCCATCTGCATCTTTATCAACAGTATATTTTATATATATATCTTCACTTTCTTCTCTATCAAGGACTATGTCTTGAAGACCTGTTATGTATAATTTATTGTATCCAGCAAATTCTTTATCTTTGTTATCAACCCTATATTCAGAAACTGGTCTAATTGTAAGAGATCTTGCTCCTACATAATCTCTGTTTGGAGATCCATACCAAGCTTCAGTAAATACTAGATCTTTATCTTCCATTTTATTTTCAGCTCCGCTAGTACCTGGTTCTTTATTGTATAATCTTACTTTCTTCTTATTAGCATCCCTATTATATTTAACAAATTCAACTGGATAGTAATCTGTTATTTCATTTACTACACCATATACATTTCTTCTTTCATCTTTAGAAATATCAGGAATATCCTCTAAATTAGAATCATTTGTAATAGTAATCTTATATGTGATTTCTAATTCTAACTCTGTATTTGCCATGCAGGTTCTAACATTATCATTTTCATATTGATTTATTCTATACTCATAATCTGATCTATATACCTTAAATTCGTAATTCTTCTCATTTGGAATTCCACCAGTGACATATTCTCCTCTGTATGAGTCATCTACACGTGAAGCTGAAGCATTATTTCCTTGATCAAATCTGTATTTTGTTCTCTCACCTTTTTCTGTAGCTCTAACTTCAAACAAGTCTTTCTCAAGTTTTAGATCCACTACTTGTCTCTTTAAGCCTAGACTAATTTCTTTTAGGTACTCTGTCTCTCCTACATAGCATCCATTATCTCTTTGTGCTATATTTTCATTTAACCATAAGAAGTCTATTCCTCCTTCTGTCGCAACGTTGCTTGAAATAGTTTTCGTAGGATCTGCAAAGCTATACGCTGACATCCTTAATGAGCTATTAACATTAGTTACATCATCAATTATATGACTCTCGTGTCCTTCTTTGCTATATACCAAATCCTCTGATTCACCCTTGTTTTTGTTCATTGATTTATTGTAAGCTATTATTTCAAGGGAATCTTTATATTTACTTCTTAGATTGTTATACTCAACAGCATTTGAATCTGTATGGTATGCATCTTTTACAGAGTAATCTGTTAGTTTTAAGTTGTTGTCACTTGCATATACTGTAGATCTATATTTTGAACCATTGTAGTCAAATCTTATATAATAATCTATATAATCACTTTGCGTTCCGCCCTTTGGGTAATTTAATTCTCTGTTTGTTAAGCTGTTAGTTGTATAATCTCTGTATAATGTGTTTGAATAATAATTACCATATTTTTGTTCTCTATTTGTTGCTTTTACTACTCTTCCACCGCTTAAAACCATCTTTTCTTGGGCAAGTCTATTTGTCCTCTTTGCTTCACCATTTTCAAGTGTATATATATATCCATTTGTCTCTGTAAATGAATAATATCCATTTATATCTGTGAATACTGTAGTCATCTTACCATTTGTTACATCTATAAGATTTACTGCTATGTTTTGAAGTCTGCTTTCTGAATCATCCATCACGCCATCATTGTTTGCATCTTCCCAAACATATCCTGATGTCTTTAGGTCATCTAATCTTACATATTCTTTATTATCATACACATCGTAATTCATTATATCTGGATCAGCAGCTATAATTTCAACATCATTTTTATTGAATGCACTAGTAATATTAGCCTCATTTTGAAGATTCCATAAGTACATATTTGTCTTCTTAACATCTGCTTTTACTACTATGAACAATATATCTCCTGGTTTCAATGCATTTGCTTTATTATTAAGTCTAATATCCATTTTTTGTTTATCTATAGAGTTTACAGTAATACCACTTGAAGCAATTTCTACTCTTCTTGTAATACCATTTACTTTGGTTAAAATATATGCTTTACCTTCAATTCCATTTGTTCCATAATTTATATTCTCTAATCCACTTTCCAAAATATCGTTTATCGTAGGAGTATAAATTACTGTTTCGCCAACATTTTCAAGTCTCAATGTATATTCTACGGTATCACCTTTTTCATGTATTACAGGTTTATCATATTTTTGTTGATTTGTCATATTATCCCTATTATCCCCATTTGAGATATATTTTTTAAAGTTTATATGATATGTCAAGTATCTTACCGTTGCATCATCTTTTAAGGTACCATTTAGTACAGGTCTTATGTTTACTCCCTCTCTATTTGTTACAATATTGTCAGTTTTAATTTCTGCTGTATTTACTATTCTAATATCATCGGTACTTCTTAAAATATTTTCACATGTAATTGTAAACGTACTCGTACTTCCTACATTGATACCACTCATATTTCTGAAAATATATGATGTATTTGGAACATAGTTCCATCCATTACTTGAATTTACTACCATGTATCTAAGCATATTTGTATCAAAGTAATCTGTCAAATCAACCTGATATAATTTACCATTTAAATCTGTTGATGTTCCTGAGTTTTTAACTTTTATTGTATAAACTATCTTATCTCCAACCTCAGTAGTAATCTCATCTTTGTAATTTTCAGGATATGTTACTGACTCATATTTTGATATAACTTTTGAAACATATTTTGTTACTTCAGCATAATATGTTCTAAGTGTAAATATATCAAAAGATTTAAGTTTTCCATTTGTATAGTCTATCATATTCAAATTATTTCTATTTTTTACTTTTTTAACCTTAGCAGTATTGGTAATGATATCATTTGTCCTACTCATCTTATTCACTTTAAGTCTAATGTATAATCTAATAGCACCGCCTTTTGCTACCATTCCATTATATGTAAACTCATTTCCTAACCTAGTCCAACTTCCAGATGTATTTCCTTTTGTAAAATCAAATAGCCTTCCTGTACTAGGATCTATGCCTGCAGATCTAAATGATAGAAATTCAAGTTCATTAGGATCATATATATCATCTAATACAAGATCATATAAATGTCCATATAAGTTTCCTGTTCCTGTATTATTAATTTGTATCTTGTATTGAATAATATCTCCTGTCTCTGCATATAATGTAGGACCATTTCCATCATCTGCTCTTATTGTGCTTTGATCTACTGCATCTGGATCTCCATCGGCATAATATGCATTTGTATTTTCTGCATCATTACATACAAGAGCTTCACTATATTTATTTATTCTGTAAATAGTCTTTTTAGTATTTACTTCGTATATTCTTAATGTAACACTATCTCTAGATTTCTGTACAGAAGCTGGGTTAATATAATCTATAATGCTATATCCATGGTGATTTTCAGCATTAACAATTGTTCCGGTATTTATTAAAGGAATATTTGTCTTACTCTTCTTTAATACTCTAAATCTTAAATAGATTCTACAGAAATAGTTTGGCTCAATGTATCCTGTATTTTTAATATTATTTGCTGTACTTACATTTTCTTCTGATGCGCCTCCATACTTAAATATTAAGCTTCCAGGAGTATTATTAATAATTTGCCAATCTTCAGAAGTTCCAGTTGGTGTATAATCGCTAACTCTCCAACTTCTAAATGATACAAATTGATACTCCTTTGTATCATAAGTGTCTGTGATTGAAATATTTTTTAATAAACCAAATGCACCATCTGTACTTCCTGAATTTATTACATCTATTCTATATGTTACCAAATCACCTGACTCTGCATAAGCAGTTGTCTTGTTTGTATCATTTCTACTATTTGATCCATCGTAAAATTCTCTACCTTCTCTTGTGCTTTCTACACTATATAATGCTTTCACTACTTTGACTATATACATTCTTTCTTTTGCTAATGCAGTATAATGTGTTACAGATGAAGGCATCATTTTATTTACCTCTGGTGTACCATTATTATCTGCATCATTATAGAAAACCTCTCCACCAACATTCGTTACATATTTTAAGAAAATTGTATTATTTAATAATTTAAGCTCTGTAGGGCTTGATGGCTCATCTACTATATATCTTAAATATATTACTTCTGTAGTTCCATCTCCATTCATAGTGTTTCTACGAGAAATTTCATCTCCACTTATATGCCAATCTTCTGATTCTATTGAGCAGTCTGCGTTTTTATATACCTTTGCAACAGGTAAAGTTGAACCAAAATACCTAATATCAAATAGTTTTAAATTTTTGACTGGCATTAACATATTTTTAATTGTTATTTTATAAGTTATTGAGCATCCTTTTTCTGCAAGAGGAAAACCATTTAGAAATTGAGGTAAGCCTCCATCTACCCTTTCTACGCTTTTTGTAAGTCTTATATCAGGAGAATCAAATTTATAGCTTACTGATGACTCTCTTACAATTCTTACTCCACGTCCAACGCCTTGAGGTTGACCCTCTGTATCGCTTGTTATATACATCAATCTTCCTGAATATGTATTATAGGTATTTACAATTTTAAGAACATCTCCTCTTGATGTTTTATCTATATCAGCTGGCATTGGTATAAACAATTCATTATTGTATAATCCAGTTCTACTAGCTGCATTTATACCATATTCTGTTTGAGCATATGCAACTAAATTACCCGTTGCATTTTTTGAATATACATTTCCATTATATGGCACCCAATTACCTGCTGTATTTTTATATTGAATATTTACATGATTATTCATGTAAACATCAGCACCCTCTAGTGGATATTTTATCTTTATATTATTAATATATGATGTATTTCCTATTACTGATGTTCTCATCTTACCACCAGTCTGAACTGAAGTCGTTGTCTTAAATGTAGCTTCATCTGACGTACTCAATTTAGTTAATGTATAATCTTTCCCTGCATATGTAATGTTTGTAGTATCACCATTAGCTGATCTCACTCTAAAATAATCGTTACTTCCCATATCTGTAAGTATACTATCTTCATCATCAGAATCATTTAAATTATATCCTGTAATTCCTTCTTCATTGACTCTTAATTGGGCTGCACTAAATGTGAAGTTTTTAAAAGAAACTCCTGCATCTGTAAGATCTTTTTCATTATCATCAGCAAAACTAAGGGCATTACCTCTATTTACAGATATACTTACATCTCCAACTATCCATATGTCATCTAACATTGTAGAATTATAATGATGACCTTTTAGTCCAGAAGTATATAATAGGAATGAAGGACCTTTTTTATAATTTGAGAAAACCTGATATTGTCCATTAAGAGGGTAATATGCTGAGCCCTTTGGATAAGCATCTTTTGCATATTTATTATTATCCCATGTTCTATATGCTGTGCTATTCATAGATACACCTCTTTTTGTAGCTGCAGCTCCTATCTCTGCTCTGTATAGCAGATATGCCATTTGCTGATTACAATGATATCTACTCATATATAAACTACCATCATCCAAACCCGTTTCATAGTTGTTTGCAGCTACACCATATGAACGAACAAAGTGTTGAACAGGATAATTATTCCATCCATAATCTATTATACAAATTGCAGAAAGAATATTATCAACTAAGCCATTATCATCGTCTACATCAGAACTATGTAGGCAAAACTGAGTTCTCACAGCATGTATAGTTGCTTGATCTGTACGGAAAAAATCTGTATAATCGTTTTTTGTTGGATGCCCTCTCCATTGTCTTGATTCCAAGAAACGTTTTCTTCTATATGCATCCGTAGATTTTTCTCTTAAATATAAATTTGCCATAAAGCTTGATTTTTTATGATAATTTGAATTTTTATTATTAAACGAACCTGAATATAATAATCTATCATATAGGCTAGTGTATGTTAGAGCATTCTCGTTGCTAGCCTTTCTACCTGATGCAAAAGCACCCATTCTTTCTTTATATCCACTTACTGGGCTATTATATGATACTCCATACATTAAATATGAAGCTGCATATGATTTAATAATATTTATCTGAATAAGCAAAGCTGCTACTAATATCATCATAGCCATACTTTTTACTGTTTTATTTTTATTTCTAAAAAATCTTATATATATGCAAATTGCTATAAGTGATAGTATAAATATAATCACAATTATTATAATACTTACAACACGTCCTGTAGAAATAAGTACCATCAAATCCACTTTAGCATTATTATTAGGTAGATTTTCATCCGCAATTTGTTTTGAATTTGTTGCTTCTACTATTGATACTTGATTAGTATGTATGCCCGTATTTTCTTCATTTGTTTTTAATGTTAGATTTATAGTTAGATATCTTACTGTTCCTGACTTTATTTCACTACCTTTTAATGAAGAATTATATACTTTTCCATCAGTTCCTTGTTTCCAATTTTTATTTGCTTTTTCACTAAATGTCCATCCTGCTGGTATCACATCTTCGATTTGTGTAACATATCCTGGTATATTTCCTTCATTTGTAATCTTTATAGTGTATTTTGCAGTAATGGTCGTATCATTTATGTATTTTGATCTTATTTCTACTTTTTGCAAACTATTTTCATCTTCAAAATATACCTTTGATGAATCCTTAGAATTCTTTAAACTAACTTCTTCAAGATATGTTTCCACTTTCATGTCAAATTTATTCTTAGGAGTAAAGCCAATATTTACATTTGAAACATTTCCTTCAGATATTTCTATTTTATTTGATGTAGCATAATTAACGTTATTAATAGTTTTTTCAATTCCTTGTGAAGCCACAATCTGCGTACTATCATCACTTGTGTATTTAGCAAGTTTATAATTGTCACTATCATATTCTGCAAGAACAATATATTCGCCTTGTCCTAATTCAGCAAATCTATATTTTTCATTTCCTACTTTAGAGATTTTTCTTACTGGTTTTGATAGATCTACTTGATTGCCATTAACTTTATATAAGTATAAATTCTTTACGACATTTTCTGCAGTCTTATCCTCTACATCCTCATCAAACATACCATTATCATCAAAATCAATCCACATTCTTCCTGAAATAGTATACTCAAATATACCATTATTATTCTTTGCAGTTGTTACTTGTTTTTTAATAGATGAATTTTGACTTATACTATCATTTCTAGTATTTCCTGTACTTGATATTTTTTCTTCTTGAACTTTATTTTGATTTGCATTGCTTTCTGCAGTAGTAGTTGTAGTTGCTTTACTATTATCAACTTTTATAACTTCATTTACAACATTTTCTGTCTTTATCTCTTCATTTTGAATGACATCACTAACAGGAGTACTTTCAATGCTTTCTTCATCATAAACAACCACATTGTTTTGTACTTCTTTATATTCAACATTTTCATCATTTTCTTCTGCATCTGGATCTATATACTCATCTGTATTAACTATCACTATTTCATCTTCATTTACTATATTTGTTTCTGTAACTTCTTCTTCTACAGGTTTTTCTGTAGGTTCTTCAACCTCAATTTTACTATTTTCCTCAGGCCATCCAATTTCATATCTTAAAGTCTTTATATCTCTTTCATCATTACTTAAATGATAAGAAGATGATACATATTTTTGCCCATTTGCCGCTTTGCTTAATTCAAAGTGAACCTCTATTGTAAATATCATTTCATCGCCCGGTGCCAATATCAAATTTTCTGACATATCATCTGTCATAGATACTTCTTTGTTATATATCTCTTTTGAAGGTTCTGATACCTTTACAGAATCAGTAACAAATCCATATCCATTAAATATAAATAGTGAAAAATCAGCATCTATTGCACTTTCATTTTTTACACTATACGTAAATGTTACTTTCTCTCCATCCCATACTTTTTCTGTAATACTCTTATTACTTGCAAGTATAGTATTAAATTTAAGTGCATTTTGTATTACTTCCCTTGAATATTTGTTGCTTATATATTCTTCTTTATCAACATTTACTTTTACCACAGCACTAAAAGACCCTTTATCTTTGTTTGTAGGGATAGTTGTTGTTATTAAATCAAGATAGATACTTACTTCTTCACCTGATTTAATTCTATCAATTGAAAATGTCACAATTTCACCGTCTGAAATATAATCTCTTGTACTATTTGGATATTCTCTAAATACACTTGAACTTGCGATGACATATCCTTTTAGATTTAAATTTACAAACACATTATCTAAATCATCACTCGAAATATTTTTTACATATATTTCATATCTAGCTGTATCACCTGGATAAAGCGTAGTATATCTTACATCTTCGAAAGATGATCTTCTAATGAATGTTTCTACTTTTCCTTGTACAACTTTATTTTTTTGGCTTTCTATTTTTAAGTCTTCTATTTCTCTACTTGTAATATGAATTTGTGCACTTACTTCTTTTTCTTGAAGCTCAATGTAAGGCTTTACCACAGCCATAAAACTAATTTCTTTTACTTCTCCTGGAAGTATCTTATCAAACGTGAATTTTTCTACTTTGTGATTTCCATCTTTATCTTCTTCAAGTCTTGTTGCTTCTGACAATTCACCATCTGATTCGTTCATAAGTTCTTTGCTAAATAGATAAAACATATTAGCATTTGTTACAGTTGCATCTACTTTTACATTTGTAAGTGCTTTATCAGAATTATTTTTTAACACATATACATATTTTAATATTTGTCTTTCTCTAACATCTGCTGTTTCTCCTACTTTTTCATCATCTATGTATACTCCGCTTTCAACCTCGAAAGTACCTTCAGAAGGACTTCCTACATCTTCTGCAACAGGTTTGTCATGATTTTCTTCTATCTCATTCTTAATTTCGTCTATATCATTTGAAACTATTGGTTCTTCGGTTTCATCATCAGATACTTCATCTAATCCTTTTGGTACTTGAGTAGCATCTATTTTTTCTATATTCTGAATATCCTCGATATTTGCTATATTTTGATCAATATCTCCTATTATTTCATCAATTACTTGTTCTTGTGTAATAATGTCTGATGTCATTGAAACTACTGTCTTTTTCTCTGGACTAATCAAATCAAGACTTAGTTCTTCTTTTTCAGGTGCAGCAAGTCCTATAATACTTGTATCTATAATCGTTGCTCCATTTAGTTCATAATAAACTGTAATATCTTGATATGATTTATCATTATAGTCAATATTTCCAGGCATGCTTAAATCGTAAGAAATGTTTAATTGCTCTCCTTGACTCATTTTATCTGAATCAATAACAATCTTGAATGCTTTAACATTGCTTACTTCTTCTATATTTTCTTTCCAATCATTTGAACTTTCACTTACATTTTCTTTGTCTGTGTAATAAACCTTTGCAGATAAACCATGAAGCATTAATTCACCTTTTAAGTTCATATCAAATGAATTGTCTAAATTATATCCTTTTGTGTCAACATTTGAAGTAACAGGAAGTTTACCTATTATTCTAACCTTTTCTAAATCTTTTCCATAATTATTAACGATGCTCAAATTTACCTTAGCATCTCTTGCACTTTGCGCAACTTCAACATTTCCAATAGATCTAATCTCATTGAACATTTCAATCTTTTCATTTTTATCATTATAATTTTCTAACGTATAAAATCTCAAAAGATCTTCTCTTCCAACATATTTTATTGGCAAAGATTTAAATGAACTTTGAGGTGCATAATCTAGGTTTGTCATAAGATCATTCGTATACATAATCTCAATTTGAGAATCTTTTGATGTTGTAAGTCTATTAAGCGTAATTTTTGTTTCTAAAGTAATTGTTGTCTCACTAATCGTACTTACATTGTATAGATCTTCTGTTCCAGAAAGAGCTAATTCTATATATTTCTTTCCTGTTAAGTCGATATTATATCCCCATGAATCTAATGTTAATCCGTTTTTATTAATAAGTGAAACATCTGATATTTCCACTAAATCAATATCATCTGGTAAATTCATTCTTATCACTGGATTTTGAATTAGATCATATTGTTCTCCATCATTTTTCAAACTAATTGTAAATGTCACATCATTTTCTTTTTCTGTGGATAATAATTCATCACTTATACTCACATCTATTTGAGTTTTTGTGTTTTCTAATGTAATCTCATTTACTAGCTCTTCTTTAACATTCTTGTATGATTTCTTATTTTCTTGTTTTTCCTGTTTTTCCTCCTTTACAGTTTCAGCTTTTTCTAAGTCATCTTTTGTCGTTTCTATATCTTCAATAACAATTTCAGCTTTTTTATCTTCTTTTTCCTCATCAATTTCTTTAATATTCTCTTCAGTAGGAACAATTTCTATTTCTTCTTTTTGGATAGTATTACTGTTTTCTGTTTTAACAGTATTACTATTTTTTGCCATATTGTTTTGATTTTTACTCTCAACTTTATTTACTGTTTCAGTTTTTATTTCAATATTGGTATCGTTTTTTGTATCTTCTTCAAAAATATCTTCTATTTCAATTGCTGAATTAAATTCTGTTTCTCTAGTTTTTGTCTGTACAATTGTTGTTATAGCATTTTCTTCTGACATCTCTTCACTTGCAACTACTGTATCTATTACATTTTTTATCTTAATCTTTGAAAAATTCTCTATATCCTCTCTTACAAATGGTAAATTTTTCATTGCCATTTCAAATTCAAATTTTAATTCACCTACATTTTCAATTCCATATAGGACTATCCTTATATTTTTTATTCCCTTTATGAAGTTTAGCTTATATTCATTTTCAATAGGAGTAATCGTATTATCTACAGTTGCAATTTCTTCTCCTAGAGAATCTAGTAAAACCATTTTTCCTGATTTACCAAACACTTTATCGAAGCTCTCTTTATCAATTATTAGAGCCTTATATATCATATAATCACTTACATCAACTTCTTCGCCATCATTCTTTTGGATAAGTACGTCATTTGAAATTTCAAAATTTGAAAAATCAGCTTTTTCTTTTATTTTTAAGCTCAAAGAATCTTTAATTTTAAACTCATTTTTTTCTTCGAGCACCAAATTAGCAAGTAGTATACCTTTATATCTACTTGTATTATCCAAAATTGATCTGACTTCAAAATAATCATTACTTACACCTTTTCCATCTTCTTTTGTTGATTCTTCATGCACTTCAATCATATTTTCTGATGCATATGTTTTTGAACCAATCGAAGCAAATGGCATAACGTAATAAGTTAATGTCATAATGATTAATAATAACATGTTTACTTTCTTTAGAGTCTGTTTCATATTTTTCCTCCTTAAGAGTACTTCTATAATTTATATAAATATCATATTTTATAAAAAATACCATTTCAGAGATTTTTCAATATTAAAAGATTTTTACGGAAAAAAATAGTTTTGAATTATATAGTTTTTATTAATTTCATGTGAAAATCATATTAAAAATCTCCATTTTCTATACGCTTTTAGCTACTACGTAGCATTATATTATTTGTCTTTATAAAAAAACAAAGAGAAGTACTTCTTCTGATACTTCTCTTAAATAAATCTTTTAAATTATCTTATTAATCTAATTTACATACTCTCTCCTCCAATTTTTCTTGCGTTACTTAATTGACTTATTTAAAAGTCGTATCATTTGTATTTATTTTTAGCATTATCATCTATTTTTAATTGTTTATAAAAATAAACATAATCCTAAGTATATTATACCATATTTTACAAGTGTTTGCAAGTTTTTACGCTTTTTTTAATGTATAAAGTGCTTTATTTTCAACAGTTTTATAAGGCAAGGATTTAAATTAAATCCTTGCCTTAGTTTTACTTATAAAATTTCTTCTTTGTTTTGATTTTCTTGATTGATAAGTATGCTATAGGTACCATTATCATCGCCATCAATGTTGTTTGTATTATTCTGATCAAGCCTTTATGTGTCTTTATATAATACATTCGTTTATACTTTCCAGTTGGAGGTGATAATGTTACTGTCTCTGTCATATCTATATCTGGCTCACGAGTTGGATCTTCTTTAGGATGATTATTTCTGCTAGGAATATATAATTCATTTTCCGGTATATCCTCTGGATCAATATCTCCTATAGTTATACCATCGTTTCCTGACAATCCAGATCTGCTTGAGTTTGATTGTAATGTTGTAATTCTTCCAGTTTCTGTTCTATATCCTACTATTTCTGCAAAATTATCAAATGCCAATTCTGCATTTACATCTCCAACACTTAGTGTCTTTGATGTGTTGATATATATGTATGCAGATGACTCATCAGCATATCCACTTTCTGGTTTTAAGAATCTTGTAATAGATTTATTCTTTAATTCTTCGTTATAATTATCATCATTACTACTTATTCTATCATCTACTACCATTGCAAGTCTTGAATCTTTTTTTGTATTATACGTTGATCCTTTATTATCAAGAATCGTAATCCAGTTTTCTGGAGCTTCCAACGTTTTATAGTTTTCTATCATACCTCTACCTACCAATTCTTCTCCAGATGTATTCCTTATATAGTTATTTAATTCAGTATTTTGTGATAGATCAAGTGTCATATCATTATCAACATAATCTAGCACTTCAGCTATTTTGGTAGTAGCTATTACATCTGGTTCAGCATTGTATTCACCATTTTCCATTATCGTATAGTACGCATTTCCTAGATATCTACCATAATAGTTTCCTGCTTTCATTACTGTATTTGATCTTCTTATCTTTGTTTCTCTAGATAATGCATTTAATGGTGTATTCTCGGTTGGTATATTCTCATCTATAAATATAAATTCATTGTATAAAATATTTCTTGCTGTACCTGTTGCAACATATTGATAATTATCTTCATATCCAGTTTCTTCTTCATATGTAAGATTCCTAAATGACTCTTGTTCTTCTGGAGTAGATAAGCTTAATTCTGCATCACTTACATATTGTATATCTTCAAGATTTTTAGCATATCTATCTATTTCACTTATGTTGTTTACGTTGGTAATATAACTAATATTTATTTTTGTGCCCACCAATAGTTCTACATCCATATTTAAGTATACTAGTCCTTTTATACCATGCTTATAATCATTTCTTATAGTTTGTTGATTGTTTATTCCTTTTGATGAATCTTCATTTAACTTTGTTGAAGCAATTCTCTTTGTTTTTGCATCATCTGTTAGATATATTCTCTTGTCTTTAACATCATACAAATCATAATTTAAATCATAGATAGTTTCTCCACTTTCTGTTGTTACTTTAATATTTGTAATATAGTTTCTTATGTCTATATCTTCTTCAGGCCTGTATTGAATACCAAAGTCTATATTATCAAGCATATATCTTATACGTGTGATAATCTTTTTATAATCCTCAAAATAATATGTCCTTACATCTTTAGCGTATGTTTCATCTTCAATTCTTACAGGAAATGCTGGTGTATCAGCATACACAGATGTTTTATTTAACACATCTCTTGTATCATCTATATTAACTTCTTCTATGTTTCCTAGCTGATTTGTTACAGCAACACCATTTTGCATAGCTTTAGATTTTTTGTTATTTACATACTCAGTATAACTTGATGAGTCAAGTCTCATAATTTCATCATCTCTAGCATCTGATCTATGTGTTTCATCTGCTTCAGCTTCTTTATTTGCAATTCCTCTTTCTTTTCCTGTAAGTTCAGTTAAAACATTATCGCCATCTTTTGAATCTACATCATATGTATCAGGTTCTACTAAATCTAATCTTGCGTTATAAGTAGTTGATTTATATTCTTGACCATTGTATATAAGCATTTCTTCATTTTCATCAAAACTATTATCTTGAGTTTTAATATTATCAGCATGTCCATATGTATATCTTACTATATACTTACCTGGCGTAAATCCAGAAATTACATATTTTCCATCAGTACCATTTGTATATGTCCTCACTGCTCCTTTTTGGCCACTTAAGTCCTCTTCATATACTTTTCCATCATCATGCTCTATTAATTCAATTAATTGAACTCTTACACCACCTACAAATGAATCTGTTTTCTCTGCGTTTTCACCTAAACCTAATGTGTTTCTTTTTGCTTCTGGTACTGCTTCTCCTTCACCATATTTACCATCTCCAACATATTGGAATGAGTTTTCACTTTCATTACTTGTAATAGTTTCAGACCTCGCATCATCCCATACAAATCCTTGTATTGCTCTTTCTGAATCTGTATCATATGTATCATTACCCACTACAAGTCTTACGCCTGTTTTATATGAATCATTCTCATACAAATCGTATATATCCTTTCCTACAAGTACCCCTAATCCGCCTGATTTTGAGATATAATCACCATTTCCATTAAATCCTACATTACCAGGATTTGAGTTATCATCTATATAACCAAGAGACTTACTCTTTTGTCTATTTTCATAGATAGAATATGAATTTATCTCAGATACAGAATTTCCATTGTTTATTTTTACATGCTCATCTTCAGTTTTATCAACTGTATATCTTATGTATATATTTTCACTTTCACCTCTATCAAGTACTATGTTTTGAAGTCCTGTTATATATAGTTTGTTATAACCCTCGAATGTCTTATCTCCATTTTTAACATCATATTCTATACCATATGCTGTGGTATTATTTATAGTAAGAGGGATTTTATCTCCACTTGTTGAAGTATAATCTGATGTTCCATACCAAGCTTCAGTGCAAACAACAGAATCATGTCTTACTAGTTTGTTTTGAGCTCCATTATCGCCTCTATCATATAGTTTTATTATCTTACTATTGCTACTTGAATTATACTTTTTAAACTCTTCTGGATAATAATCTGTTATTTCATTTACTACACCATATACATTTCTTCTTTCATCTTTAGAAATCTCTTCTAATTCAGAATTATTGGTAATAGTAATCTTATATGTAACCTCTATATCAAGTTCCGTATACTCCATATATTGCTGAACTGCTTCATTCTTGTAGTTTTCTGCTCTATATTCGTAATCTGATTTATATAGTTTAAAGTCATAATTCTTTTCATTGTTGATTCCACCAGTGACATATTCTCCTCTGTATGAGTCATCTACACGTGAAGCTGAAGCATTATTTCCTTGATCAAATCTATACTTTGATTGTTCACCTTTTTCTGTAATTTTTACTTCGAATAAGTCTTTTTCAAGCTCTAAATCTACGACTTGTCTCTTTAAGCCTAGTCCTATTTCCTTCAAATACTCTGTCTCACCTACATAACAGCCATTATCTCTATCTGATATACTTTCATTTAGCCATAAGAAATCAATTGATCCATCTGTAGTAACATTCTTTGTACCATCTGCAAAACTGTATGCAGACATCCTCAATGGAGTATTTTCAAAAGTTACATCATCAATTATTTTACTTTCATGTCCTTGTTTATTGTATTTTAATTCACTATGCTTATCTTTACTCTTATTCATAGCATTATTGTAGTTAATTACCTCAAGCGAATCTCTATAAATACTTCTTAAATTATTAAATTCTACAGCATTTGAATCTTTATGATATGCTTCTTTTGCAGAGTAATCTGTTAGATTTAAGTTGTTTTTATTAGCATATTCTGTTGCTCTATATTTTGAGCCATTGTAGTCAAATCTTATATAGTAATCTATATAATCACTTTGTGTTCCGCCATTTGGATATTTTAGATTTCTATTTCTTAGACTATTAGATGTATATTCTCTATATAATGTACTTGAATAATAATTTCCGTATGTTTGTTCTTTGTTCGTTGCTTTTACTACTCTTCCATTGCTTAATACCATTATTTTGTCATCTTCTTCATCTGTCATTACAGCTTCGCCGTTTACAATATCGTATCTATATCCTTTTGACTCACTAAATGTATAGAATCCACTCTCGTTTGTAAATGTTCTAACCATTTTTCCGTTCGTAACATCTATAAGATTTACTGCTACATTTGGAATTTTCTCTTCTGAATCATCCATTACACCATCATTATCAGCATCTTCCCAAACAAATCCTGACATTATCAATTCATTTAGTCTTACATATTCCTTGTTTTCGTATACATCTCTATTTAATATGTCTGGATTAGCACTTATTATTTCAACATCGTTTTTGTTCTTTATGCTTAATATATTTGCTTCATTTTGTAAGTTCCACAAATACATATTTGACTTTGTAACGTTTACTCTTATAACAATAATCAATGTTTCATTTGGTTTCAATACATCATTTTTATCTGTGAATTCAAATTCTATAAATTGTTTATTTAAAGTATTAACTTTTATTCTACTAGAATTAATCTCTCTTGCTTGATCTATTCCGTTTACCTTTTTATATATTTTTGGATTACCTTCTATACCATTTGTACTAACATTTTTATTTTCTAATCCATTATCTAGTAAGTCATTTATTCTCATTTTATATAAATTGGTCTCGCCTGTATTTTTAACATTTAGTGTATAATCAACTACATCGCCTTTTTCTATTACAACTGGATTATCATATTTTTCTTGATTGTTTAAAATACTTCTATTAGAAATAGAAATATAATTTCTGAATTCCAAGTGATATGTCAAATATCTTATTTCAGCAGTATCTTTTAGATTTCCATTTAATACATCTCTAATATTTACATTGTTTCTATTAATTGCTGCATTTGTTGTTTGAATTTCTGCTGTG
>CAYYBL010000028.1:0-16330 GCA_964470175.1 uncultured Lachnospiraceae bacterium
CACCAATACTTGCTGTAGAAAACATAACAGATACTTTTCCTATTCCAATAGATTTTGTTGGGAATTCAGAAAGCTTTATGCTTACAGTTAGGGGAGAAAGCATGATAGAAGCAGGTATTTTAGATGGGGATTATATATTAATAAAAAAACAAAACAATGCTAATAATGGAGAAATTGTAGTAGCATTAATTGAAGATGAAGCAACAGTTAAAACATTTTATAAAGAAAAAGATCATATTAGATTACAACCAGAAAATAGTTCAATGGATCCAATAATAGTTCCAAATTGTGAAATATTAGGTAAGGTAGCAGGAGTATTTAGAAAAATGTAATTTTTTGAAAGGATGTAGAACAAAATGGCAACACATAAAAAGTTTTTTATGTATGCAATATGGGTAATAGTGTTTTTTATATTTTCACAAATAATTATATATGTAACATTAAATACAACATACAAAAATATAACAATTGAATTAAAAAAAGATATATTTAAAGAAGTTGAAGCTAAGGCTACATCTATAAATGGTTATGTGAAATATAAAATAGATGAGAGTATAGAAACAGAAATAAAAGATAAATATATAAAAGTAGAGACATATTCCAAAAACGGTACTCAAATGGGAAGTAAATACATAAAAGTTAATGACACAACCAAAGACAAAGATGGAAAAGAAGAGTTAAGATTTAACTTTAATAGAGTAGATAAAATAGAACTAGATATAGTAGACGAAATACCATTAAATGTAACTGAAGAACAAAAACACTCAGATCCAAGATTAAAAGGAGTAATGTTAATAAGTGCATTGGTACTTCTAATTACATTGGGATAATAGTTGAAATATAAAGTAAGAGATTATAAATCTCTTACTTTATTAGTAATGTTATAGCAAAAATATTTACAAAAATGATAAACAAAATTAAAAAAATCGTCAAATTTTTAAAATAGGTATTGACTTTTTAAATAAAATCCTGTATACTTAATTTCGTCGAAAGAAATACGGTCGCTTAGCTCAGCTGGGAGAGCATCTGCCTTACAAGCAGGGGGTCATAGGTTCGAGCCCTATAACGACCACCATTATTTTTTTATTTGGCCTGGTAGTTCAGTTGGTTAGAATGCCGCCCTGTCACGGCGGAGGTCGACGGTTCGAGCCCGTTCCAGGTCGCCAAATATCTAGTTTATGCACTAGATATTTTTTTCAAAATAAGATGGCTTCATAGCTCAGTTGGTAGAGCAGAGGACTGAAAATCCTTGTGTCACCGGTTCGATTCCTGTTGAAGCCACCATAAGATTAAAGAGATACTAAGTATGTTTAGTATCTCTTTAATTTTTGTTGAAAATAATATTTAATTATTCTATTTATATTGTTATAATGGAAGTAGTTTCTTATTTACAAGAAATGAAGTATTAATTTGAAATGGAGATAAGAATTGGAAGAATACGAAAGCTTAGGTGAGTGCATAAAAGAGGTATACAAAAAAGCAAGTGAATATGCTATAGATGGTGTAAAGAATAATATTGGAGGACCATTTGGTGCTGGAATAATACAGAAAATAAATGAAAAGTATAGAATTCTAGTAATAGAAAGAAATACAGTAATTAGAGATAATGATCCAACTTGCCATGCAGAAATAAATGCAATGAGAAAGGCATGCACTATTTTAAATAATAAACACTTAGATGATTGTATACTTGTGACTACAGCAAAAAGCTGTCCGATGTGTCTTTCTGCAGCTATATGGGCAAATATAAAGACTATTTATTACTCTGAAGAATATGATAGTGCAGTAGTTGCGGGCTTTAAGGATGAGGCAATAGAAAAATATATAAATAAAAAAGATTTAAGCATTATTTCAGAGATTAGATATAGAGATGAAAACACGATAAAGCCTTTTGAAGAGTGGGATAAAAAAAGTGATAAATCGAGTTATTAAAGGAACGGAGAAGAGATATGATAGATAGTATTATTTATTCATTAATACTTACACTAGTGCTAGAGTTGTTTTTGGCAGTACTTCTTGGAATAAAAGAAAAAAAAGATATAATTACAATAATAATGGTAAATTGTTTTACAAATCCTATAGTGGTTTGTTTATCAGATTTAGCATTTATAGCAGGAAGTAATGCATTTGGTTTTGGAGTTGTTGCAGTCATGGAAATACTTGCATTTTTATTTGAAGGGATGATTTATAGCAGAAGTTTAGAAAAAAAGACCATTAATTCCTATATCCTTTCATTTGGATTAAATGCTTTTTCATTTTTAGTGGGTATTTTAATAGGAACTTTATCGTTAGTTTATATGATTTAGGAGAAAAATGAATAATGAATATCGAAAATAAGTATGAAAGATTATTAGAAATATTTAAAGAAATTTCAGAAATTCCAAGAAATTCATGTAAAGAAGAAGGTCTGGCTGATTATATATGTAAGCTTGCTGAGGAGAAAAAATTAGAGTATAGAAAAGACAAACTATATAATGTAATTGTGAAAAAGAAGGCAAGTAGTGGATATGAAGGAAAAGATGCTATTATTTTTCAAGCACATTTGGATATGGTATGTGAGAAAACAATATATAGTATTCATGATTTTGAGAAAGATCCAATAGAAATAATTGAAAATGAAGATACGTATACTGCAAAAGATACCACACTTGGTGCAGATGATGGAATAGGTGTTTCATATTTACTTCTTCTTTTGGAAGATGATGAAATAAAACATCCCGACATTTATCTTCTATTTACTACACAAGAAGAAATTGGAATGGATGGTGCAAAGTATTTTGATTATGAAGGAATAAAGGCAAAATATCTTATAAACATAGATGGAGAAGAGTCTAATGAAGCAATAGTAGGCTGTGCTGGAGGCTCTAGAATAAAATATGAAAAAAGTCCTGAATGTGATGATGCCAGTGGAGATAGATATCAAATAAAAATTAGTGGACTTCGTGGAGGACATTCAGGTGTAGACATAGATAGAGGAAGAAAGAATTCGAATTTAATATGTGCAAGTTTTCTTAGCAGACTTAAAGATGTAAAAATTATTTCTTTTATTGGTGGAAACAAGGATAATGCTATACCAAATAGTACAACTTGTGAATTTTTAACCACATCTGAAAATGTTCAAGAAATATTAGATGATACTATAGCTAAATTGGATTTGGTAGAGGAAGATAAAAACTTAAAAATCGATTTACGTAGAATTGATGAAGTATCAAACGAAGCTCTATCTTTATCAGAGTCTAAAACTACAATTGAGATAATACAGGGATTAAAACAATGTGTCATAGAATATAGTAAAGATAAAGAAGGGCTTGTAGAAACATCTGGAAATGTTGGAGTGGTAGATGTATCATGTGAAAAATCTATAATAACAGAGCTTTTAAGGTCTAGTGATGATGAAAAAAGAATGCTTATAGAAAAAGATAATGAGGATTTTGCAAAAGAAAGAGGATATAGTACAGAAGTACAATCTTCATATCCTGGATGGAAATATAATCCAAATTCAAATTTAGAAAAAGTATATGTAGAAACCTACAAAGAAGTTACTAATGGAGAAATGCCAATGGTCCAAGCGATACATGCTGGAGTGGAATGCGGTATGATATACAAGAAAATGCCAGAACTAGAGCTAATTTCAATTGGACCAGATATTGAAGATGTACATACTACAAATGAAACGTTATATATAAAGTCATGTATGAAAATTTTAAAAATAATTTTATTGATGATAAATAAATTATGTAATGCTTGAAAAAAGGACATTAATGGTATATAACTATTTAGTACAAAATATTAAAAGAGGAGGGAAATCAAATGGAAGAAAATGAAGAAATGATAGAAAAAGTCATTAATTTAATTACAGAAAAAAAGTTAAATGAATTAAAAGAATATTTGATTCATTTAAATAGTGCTGATTTCCCGAGTATCTTTGAAAAACTTAGCGATGAACAAATGGTTATAGTCTTTAGGATTCTTCCAAAGGATAAAGCAGGTGAAGTGTTTGTAGAACTTGATTCAGATGATCAAGAGCTTCTTATTACGTATCTTACGGATAAAGAAATAAAAAACGTAATGGACGAACTTTATATGGATGATGCTGCGGATATTATAGATGAAATGCCATCAGATGTTGTGGAGCGTATATTAAAGAACACAAGGGCTACAGATAGAAAAGTTATTAATGAATTGCTTAAATATCCAGATGATACAGCTGGAAGCCTTATGACTACAGAGTATGTTTCTTTAAGAAAAAGCATGACAGTTGATGATGCATTTGCTGAGATTAAGAAAAAGGGACTTAGAAAAGAGACTATATATAATAGTTATGTTGTAGATTCAAAAGGAAAACTTATCGGTGTTGTTGATATAAAAGATATGCTTACATCTGATAGGAAAAAAACTATAGAAGAAATAATGGATACAAATGTAATAAAAGTAAATACTTTACTTGACCAAGAAGAAGTCTCTAAAATGTTTGATAAATATGATTTAGTAGCACTTCCTGTAGTTGATAAAGATGAACTATTGGTTGGAATAATTACGATCGACGATGCTTTTGATGTTATGCAAGAAGAGGATTTGGAAGACTTCCAGAAAATGGTTGCTATTAACTCTACAAATGATTCTACGTATATGAAGACTCCTGTATTTGTACATGCAAAAAATAGAATCTTTTGGCTTTTATTTTTGATGCTTTCTGCAACTATTACAGGTGCAATCACAAATCATTTTGAAGCAACAATAGCTACAATGCCAGTCCTTGTAGCATTCATGCCAATGCTTATGGATACAGGTGGAAATTGTGGCTCACAAAGTTCAACTCTTGTAATAAGAGGACTTGCCACAGATGAAATATCTACAAAAGATATATTAAAAGTTTTTTGGAAAGAAACAAGAGTTAGTGTAGTAATAGGTCTTGCACTTGCTCTATTAAATGGTGCAAGAATTTGGCTGACATATAGTCCTAAAATTGCAATTGTAGTATCACTTTCGATTTTCTTTGTAGTAATACTTGCAAATGTATTAGGGTGCGTACTTCCAATTGCAGCTAAAAAATTAAAATTAGACCCAGCTATTATGGCAGCGCCGCTTATTAGTACGATTGTTGACTCGTGCTCCGTATTTTTATTTTTCAATTTAGCAAGATTGTTTTTTGGATAATATAAATATGGAGATAAAAAAATGGATATAAATGAGATTATTGTAAAAATAAATGAATTATTAGAAAATAGAAGAATTGCGGAGCTACATAATTTTTTAGAAGAAATACAAAATGCTGATTTTCCAGAAATTTTTGAAGAACTTCCAGAAAATAAAGTAATAATGGTGTATAGATTACTTTCAAAGGAAAAGGCAGCAGAAGTATTTGTAGAACTTGATTCAGATGATCAAGAAAAACTTATAAGTGTTCTTTCAGATAAAGAAATCAAGATAGTAATGGATGAAATAAACATGGATGATGCAACCGACCTTATAGAAGAAATGCCAGCCACAGTCGTAAAAAGGATACTTAAAAACACTAAACCTGAAGATAGAAAGATAATAAATGAACTTCTAAAGTATCCAGATGCCACAGCTGGAAGCATTATGACTACTGAGTTTATGGATCTAAAAGAAAACATGACTATCGATCAATGTTTTGATAGGATAAAAAAACAAGGTATAAAATCTGAAACACTTTATAACTGTTTTGTCCTTACTGTAGATAGAAAATTGCTTGGAATAGTTGATATAAAAGATTTACTTCTTGCAGACAGAGATGAAATAGTCAAAGACATTATGTTTTCAGATTTGGTTAGTTGTCATACTTTAGATGATCAAGAAGAGATAGCAAAAAACTTTGAAAAGTATGATATAGTATCTATGCCTGTTGTGGATAATGAAAATAGACTTGTAGGTATTATTACTATTGATGATGCTATCGATGTAATGAGGGAAGAAACGACAGAAGATTTTAGGAAAATGGCAGCTATTATAAATCCAGATGATGATGTCTCTTACTTTAAAGTTGGCGTTTTCAAGCATGCAAGAAATAGAATTGTATGGCTTTTTGTACTCATGCTATCATCAATAATTACTGGAAATATAATTACAAATTATGAGAATGCAATAGCTACATTGCCACTTCTTGTAGGATTTATACCAATGATAATGGGTACTGGAGGAAACTGTGGTTCACAAAGTGCAACACTTATAATCAGAGGACTTGCAATGGATGAAATAACCATAAAGGATGCCTTTAAAGTTATATGGAAGGAACTTAGGGTGTCACTTTTGGTTGGAATTACACTTGCTGTAGTAAACATGGGAAGAATAATGATACAATACAGAGGAAATGATGAAGTATTTAAGATGAGTATATCAGTTTCAATTGCGCTTATGGGAACAGTAGTACTTGCAAAATTAATTGGTGGACTTCTACCACTTGGTGCGAAAGCATTGAAAATGGACCCAGCAGTCATGGCAGCTCCACTTCTTACTACAGTAGTTGATGCTGTATCTGCTTCAGTATACTTTTTTATTGTCACCATGGTATTTGGATTATAAAGAAGGGATGTAAAATGAGAGTTTTAATAGTTGAAGATGATGAAATACTTGCTAAAACTATAGAACAATGTATAGAAAAAGAGTATGATGTCGATCATGCATATGATGGAGAAGAGGGAGTATTGTATGCAAGAGAAGATATATATGATGCAATTATACTTGATTTAATGATGCCAGTATTGGATGGTTATGGATTTTTAAGGCAAATAAGAAGTGAAAAAATATATACGCCAGTACTGATCCTTACTGCAAAGGATGGCATTTCTGATAAAATACAAGGTTTTAGAGATGGTGCTGATGATTATCTTGTGAAACCATTCAACAGAGAAGAACTTATCGTTAGACTTGAAGCTCTAATAAGAAGGAAAACAGGTAATTATACAGAAAATACTATTAAATTTAAGGATTTGGTACTTGATCTTAACAGTAGAAGGGCAAGTGCAAATGGAAAAGAGATAGTACTTCAGGGAAAACAATTCGATATGCTTCAGTACTTGATAAATTCTAAAAATACTATAATTACAAAGGATCAAATTTTCGATAAAATATGGGGATTTGATAGCGAAACAACAACAAATGTTATTGAAGTCTATGCGAGTGGTTTGAGAAAGGAACTCAAAAAAATCGGATATGATGGATATTTGAAAACGATAAGAGGAGTAGGATATATCTGGTCTGAGTAAGAAAAAATGGAAGAAAGAGAAGAATTAAGAAGGAAATTTATAAAACACATTACATATAATATCATAGGATTTATGGTTATTTTTGTGATTTTTGGTATTATCGTATTTCTTCTCGTAAAAGGTGTAACATATGGAAATGTGAAAGCTAACCTTTATGAAACAAGGAATATTATAAAAACATTTTCTTTGACAGAACTTCAAGAGGTTATAAGTTCTGAAAGAAATGTAAAACAGGAATTTGATATTGATGAAAATGATACTGTTATAAATTCACCTGATTTCATTCAAAATAACATGATGCCACAAGATGAAAATTTCAGAAGAAAAATAAGTCCAAATATAAATATCATTTTAAGAAACAAAAATGGAGAAATTTCAAATGATGATGGGATAGGAAGACTTAGAGATTATGCAGATGGAATACAATTTAATGAAAAAAACATAGATAAGATTACAGAGATATCATTTGAAGATTTTTCTTATAGATCTATTACGTTTGTTTATGATGAAAATGAAGATTCAGAAAATAGGTATATACAACTTCTTGTAAATGTGGATAGTGAGAAAAGGTTGGTTGATAGTTACTTTAAGATAATACTTACTTCTGTATTAATAGGATGTATGCTTTCAATTGTTGCAAGTTATGTTTTATCTAAAAAAACTTTAAATCCACTTAGAGATAACATGATAAAACAAATGGAATTTGTACAGAATGTATCACATGAACTTAGAACGCCACTTACTATTATACAAGCAAAACAAGAATTATTGCTTCAAGATCCTGAAGCTAAAATAATAGATAAATCAAAAGATATTGTAGACTCATTAAATGAAACAAAACGTCTTACAAGACTTGTAAAAGATTTACTCTTATTAAGTAGGGCTGATGCAAATACGATTACTCTTCAAAAAGAAAACGTAAATATTGATGAATTTATACAAGAAATAGTTAGTCCGTATAAAGAAGTTGCAGAAACGCAAAGCAAAGAATTTTTAATTAATACTAATTGTGATACGGATATAGAAATAGATAGTGGAAAAATTTATCAACTTATGATTATATTTTTAGATAATTGTCTAAAATATACTGAAAAAGGTGATAAAATAGAAGTCGTATCATACATGAAAAATAATAAGTGTGTGATAGAAATAAGAGACACGGGAATAGGTGTAAGTGATGAAGGACTTACAAGAATTTTTGAAAGATTTTATAGAGAAGATAAAGCAAGAACAAGAGGTACAGGAGGAGTTGGTCTTGGCCTTTCTATTGCAAGTACTATAGTAAGTATGCATGGTGGTACGATAGAAGCAAGTCATAATACGCCAAAGGGAACAATTTTCACAATTAAACTTCCAAAAAAATAATTGTGTTGAATAGAAAAAATATTAATGATATAATTTAAAAAAATCGAAAGAAAAAGATATTGAAATGGTAACTATTATTGCGATAATAATTTTTTTAGTAATTATAAATGTGTTTTTAATAGCTCTTGCAGTTATGCAAATAAAGATGGCTGGGATAGAAGTAAAGGATTTTTGGTCTTTTATAAAGGCAAATGATACTTTAAATAAATTGTATTCATTTTCCAAAAGATATGAAAAACTTACGCCTCAGCAACAAATTATGTTTTTGCAAGAAGCAGATATTGTGTTTGATGCATTTGGAAAGGTGCCAAATATGCTTTGGGAAGAAGATTATGATAAATACATGGAAATTCTTAATAAATATAAGGATATAAGACTTACAAGATGGGAAGAGTCTTCAAAGGATGAGTAGAGATAATATATTAGAAAAAGTAATTACTATATTTTTTTAGTAATTATTTTTTTGTCAATTTTACTATTTTATGTAAACATGGTATAATAGTGTTATGGGGCGATACGCTCTTTTTTGAAGTTAGCACATTTCGTTTGATAATTCAACGAGGTCTTTTGGGAGGAGATTTCTCTTTCATCAAACGGTGTGCTTCACATATAAAAAAATTTACGTTTTAATTACATACGGAGGAAAAAAATATGAAGAAGTCACTTATTATTGTTATGTTACTCGTTGTTTTTACTTCTTTTAATGTCAGGGTTTTTGCTTCCAATGAGGATCTTGGAGTTCATCTTTCCGGTATCAAAGGAGCAGAAATCATCGCTGAATACCAGAAGGAAGGTATCAACTATTATCTTGTTGAAAAAGGAGACACCACCTGGGTTGTCAGCCAGAATTTAGATGTCATCACAGGCATCGGAGCAACTGGCGGCGTATGGGATCCGGAAAATCTGTTATTGACTTTTTATGATTCCACAGGTACTACGTATCTATATCCGTATAATTTTAACCAGGTTTTCTTCAACTTAACAGATGAAGGATATCACTGGGGTTTCTGATTTGATATTTTGAAGCACACAAAAGAGGGGACAACCTTAAAGGCTGTCCCCTCCTAATTTTATTTATTCTTTTTTATCTTTCTTTTTATCTTTCATTACATCTGTAATTGCACCAAGTGATGCAAGAGTTTTTGTTGCTTCAAATGGAATAAATATTTTATTTGCAGAACCTTGAGAAGCTTCTCTTAATGTATCTAATGCTTTTAATTGTACTAGAACATCATTTGGATTTGAATTTTTAATTGCAGAATATACTAAATCTATTTCCTTTGCTTTTGCATCTGCAACTGATTTTATGGCTTCAGCTTCACCGGCAGCTCTTCTTATTCTTGATTCTTTATCAGCTTCTGCATCTAGAATAGCAGCTTCTTTACGTCCTTCAGCAAGTGTGATTGCAGATTGTCTTTCACCTTCTGCTTGAAGTATAAGAGCTCTCTTATTTCTTTCAGCATTCATTTGTTTTTCCATGGCATCTCTTATATCTGCTGGTGGTGTGATATCTTTTATTTCAACTCTGTCTATCTTGCATCCCCAAGCATCTGTTGCTTCGTCAAGGATAGCTCTTAATTTATCATTTATAAGATCTCTAGATGAAAATGTCTCATCTAATTCCATCTTACCAACAATATCACGGATAGTTGTGATAGCTAAGTATTCGATACCTTTCTTTAGACTTTGAATTTCGTATACAGCTTTTACAGGATCTGTAATTTTGTAAAATACAACTGTATCGATTGTGATTGTAACATTATCTGCTGTGATAACTCCTTGTGGTGGAACATCCATTGTTTGTTGCTTCAAACTTACAACTGAACGAACATTATCAATGAATGGAACTATAATTGTAAGACCTGCTTCAGCAACTTTATGAAATCTACCTAATCTTTCAATTATAAGTACTTCAGATTGTCTAACAATGTGAATTGACTTAAATGCAACTATGCAAATAATGACAAATAATACGACTAATACCCACATAAAAAATCCTCCTTAAAATTTATGTAAATTTGAAAATTTAATAACTAATTAATTTTTTTAACTATGGCCTTTACGCCTTCTACTCTAACAACTTCGATTTCGTTATCTTTTTCTAAGAACGATCCATCTTCTGTTTTGGCAGACCATACTTCACTATTAATTTTTACTTGACCAGAACCTTTAACTGGATCAATGTCTTTTGTGACAACTCCAACTTTTCCTTCAATATGTGAAGAATTAGTATTTACAGAAGTCTCCTTTGGTAAAATTTTATCTACAAGTGGTCTTGTAACAAACAAAAGAACCGTTGATGTAACTAAGAAAACCACAGCTTGAATAACAATATTAGCCGTGAAAAAGCTAACAACAAGAGCTATAAGAGAACCCATAGCAAACCAGAAAAACAAAAATCCAATCGTAATGATTTCTATTACTAAGAATATTCCCGCTAATATTAACCAAAATTGCCACATAATAACACCCCCAATTAATGGCTACAAAATAATAACTTATTTTCCGACTAGATTATATAACAAAATTAGTGCAAAATAAATAGTTTAATGCAAATTTAATAAAGTTTTTAACTTTTAATAAAGTATTGAAAAAAAAATTAAGATGTGTTTAGATAATAAGGACTTATGAAAAACTTGGAGAAGGTTTACATGAAAGATATTGAAGAAAGAAAATTAAATATTAAAAAGGTTGTAATATGTACACTAATCCTTTTATTTATTTTATTTCTAATTATGCAAGATATAATCTATAGTTTTATCAATAGATACAAAGATGTCAGTGTTCTTTATGATAATGAGATTATAAGACTCGTAGATCCTCCATTCATAAAAGATGATGTTATATATTTTTCATATGATGATATAAAAGACTTATTTGACAAAAATATTTTTTATGATAGCTTAGATAAAGAACTAATAAGCACATGTGGAAAAAATATAGTACATCTAAAGCTTGATGATAGACAAGCAGAAATAAATGATGAAAAGATCACTCTTAATGGGTTTTTGAAAGAAAAAAATGAAATGATTTATTTACCGTTTTCTGATTTAGCAAACGCGTATAATGTAGAAGTTTATTATTCAAAACTATCAAATAGGATAATAATTGATTCGCTTTTGAAGTCAAAGACAGAAGGAAGCATTAAAAAAAGATGTGGATTATACGAAAAAAAAGGTATTTTTAATGGCCACAAATTTGAAAAACTGATTATCTCGGACAAAGTTGTAATATTATCAAGTGAGGAAAAATATTCTAAAGTAAGATCATCACTTGGAAATATTGGGTATATAAAGACAGAAAACATAGTTGATATAAAAAATATAAGAGATAACGTAGTAGATTCGAATATTGATGTTGTTTATTATAGCAATTATTCAAATATTTCAGGAGTTTATGTAGATATCAAAACTGATAATCATAAGTTTAATATTGTATCACCAGTTGGCTTTTATATAGATTTAAATTCTAACTTGATAGACAGAACATCGGTAAATACTGCAACATACAATCCATATAGTGATTGGGCATCTAGAAATAGTTTAAACATTATTCCTAAAGTTATATGCGATGTAGAAAATTCAAGCATTTTATTAAATTATGAGCAAAGAAAAAATGCTTCGAAAGAATTGGTGGACAAACTTACAAAATATGGATATAAAGGTGTAAATATTGATTTTGACAAAATAAACGATGTAAATAATTTCTATAGATTTGTTATTGAGCTTTCGCCAAGACTAAAAGAATCAAATTTGTATTTGATAGTTACTTATAGTAAAATATTAGACACAAGCATAATAGAGAATTATGTAGATAGTATTATAGAAAAATAGGAGATTTTTATGAAAATAGTAAAAATAGTTGGAGCAACAATAATAGCGGTAATACTTGGAGCCATTCTTTGGTACAAAGTTTCACTTATGCCAGTTAATTCTAAAAACATAGAAAATGGTATAAGGGTTGAAATAGAAGAAGGTATGAGGAGTTCTGAAATACTAGCCTTACTTAAGAAGAATGATGTAATAAAAAATAGTTTTGCAGCAAAAATATACATAAAGCTTAATAAAAAGACAAATCTTCAAGCTGGAAAATATGAATTTTTCAATAAAGAAAGTACAAGTGAAATAATAGAACATATTGTGAAGGGTGAAGTTGTTGATGATAGTGTCAAAATTACATTTATAGAAGGCAAAAATATGAAGTATGTTGCAAAGATTATATCAGAAAAGACAAATAATTCTGAGGATGATGTATATAATCTACTAAAGGATGAAGAGTATATAGATTCTCTTATAGATAAGTATTGGTTTTTGACTGATGATATAAAAAATGAAGATATATACTATCCTTTAGAAGGATATCTTCTTCCAGACACATATACGTTCGAGGATAAGAATGTCGATGTAAAGACTATATTTAACATCATACTTAATTTTACTGAGAAAGCTCTAAATAAATATAAGGATACGATTAGTGATAGAAAACTAAATATACATGAAGTAATTACTCTTGCATCTATGGCAGAACTTGAAGGGGATAGTAAAGAGGATAGAGCTGAAATAGTAGGTGTATTTTTAAATAGAATAGAAAAAGGTATGTCTCTTGGAAGTGATGTTACTACATACTATGCTTTTGGTGTAGATATGGGAGAGAGTGATCTTACTAAAAAACAACTAAATACAGAAAATCCATATAATACGAGAGGGCCAAATATGAGCGGAAAACTTCCAGTAGGACCTATATGTAATCCAAGTATAGATGCAATAGATGCGACAATAAATTATAAAGAGACTGACGCACTTTATTTTGTAGCAGATAAAAAGGGAAAGGTATATTTCTCTAAGACAAATGAGGAACACACGAATATAATAAAAGAATTAAAGGATAATGATCTTTGGTATACATACGAATAAAAGATATTTGATTGATTTTATGTTGATTTTAGTGTATAATAACGCTATTATCAATAAGAAAGGAGAGACTTGTATTTTATTACAAGCAAGAAAGTTATGGAAAATGAAGAACAAAATCAAGTAGAAGACATTAACAAGCTTATAAAAGTTAGGATGGATAAGCTTAAAGAACTTCAAGATAGTAATAAAAACCCATATGAAGTTACTGAATACGGTAGAACGGAAACAGCAGGTATGATAAAAAAATGCTATGAAGATTATGAAAACAAAGATGTAAGTATAGCAGGAAGAATCATTGCCAAACGTATAATGGGAAAAGCCTCTTTTTGTACTATTTTAGATAGTGATGAAAAAATTCAAAGTTATGTGAGTATAAATGATTTAGGTGAAGAAAACTATAAGGCTTTCAAAACCTACGATATTGGTGATTTTATAGGAATAAAGGGATTTGTGTTTAAGACTAGAACAGAAGAAATTTCAGTACATGCTAAAGAAGTAGTTCTTCTTTCAAAGTCTTTAAGACCACTTCCAGAAAAGTTTCATGGACTTAAAGATCCAGATCTTCGTTACAGACAAAGATATACAGACCTTATAGTAAATCCTGAAGTAAAAGAAACATTTATAATGAGAAGTAAGATTATTACAAAGATTAGAGAATTTTTAGAGGGAAAAGGATATCTTGAAGTTGAAACACCAGTATTAAACACAATTTCTGGTGGTGCAACGGCAAGACCATTTATTACACATCACAATTCTCTTGATATAGATATGTATCTTAGA
Source organism: uncultured Lachnospiraceae bacterium (assembly GCA_964470175.1). GTDB lineage: Bacteria > Bacillota > Clostridia > TANB77 > CAG-508 > Scatovivens. The sequence continues at coordinate 14,285 of CAYYBL010000028.1, forward strand.
ATAGCACTAGAACTTAATTTAAAGAGACTTATAGTTGGTGGATTCGATAAAGTATACGAAATAGGAAGAGTATTTAGAAATGAAGGAATGGACTTAAGGCACAATCCTGAATTTACAGAGTTAGAGCTATATGCAGCATATGAAAATTATTACGATATGATGGATATAGTAGAAGAGATGTTTTCAAGTTTAGCACAAGATTTACTTGGCACAACAAAAATCACATATCAAGGAAAAGAAATTGATTTGGCACCTGGCTGGAGAAGAATTACTATGATAGACAGCATAAAAGAAGCATGTGGAGTAGATTTTAATGAAATAAAAACTGATGAAGAAGCTGTAAAACTTGCAAAAGAAAGAAATATGGAATTTAGCGATAAGACAAAAGAAACAAGGGGAGATGTTATCGCTATGTTCTTTGATGAATATGTAGAAAGTACTTTAGTACAGCCAACGTTTATATACAATTATCCAATAGAAGTTTCACCACTTGCAAAGAAGTGCAAGGATGATCCAAGACTTACTCAAAGATTTGAGGTATTTATAGATGGAAGAGAATATGGAAATGCATTTTCAGAATTAAATGATCCTATCGACCAGTATGAAAGATTCAAAAAACAAGTTGAAGCAAAAGAAGCAGGTGATGAGGAAGCTGGTATGATGGATGAAGATTATGTACAAGCATTAGAAATTGGCCTTCCTCCAACAGGCGGACTTGGTATAGGAATTGATAGACTTGTAATGCTTCTTACAGATCAAACAACAATAAGAGATGTATTATTATTTCCTACTATGAAGCCTTTAAGTTAATGAGTCTAAAAAATACAAAAGAAAAAGGATGGGGAAAAATGAAAAAAATTAGTTTAAAAAGAGTGTTATCATTCACATTAATTGCAATCGTGCTTTTAATATCAATAGTTTCTCAAATAGATATAGAAGCATACAGTTTTTCTTGGGTCATATATGAAGTGATGGTAAAGGTAATTGATGGATTAGTAGTATTTGTATATATATACATAATACTTGGCTTATATGATTTATTTAAAGATAGCAAAAGGTCAGGAATTATTGATTTATTATGTGCAGGGTCCTTCGCACTATTAAGAGAGAAAATGTCTTATTATGATCGTTTATGGAGTGACGTAGGTTTTATTATACTATTTACTATTTTTGCTATTTTTGCAATTTTAAACATTGTTTGTGTGATTAAAAATCATAATGAAAAAAACATAGTAATTGATATCATTATTTCAGTAGTCTTATTTGCTATTTGTTCAAGTATTATAATTATTCCAGTAATCGAGACGAAAAAAACTAACGAGGGAAATTTTAAAGCATTAACTGAAAATATAGATGCTATTTGGAAGGGCGAAGATAAACGTTTTTATCTTGTAAATATGCAAGATGAGTTTTCAGAATGTTATGATGTGCTAGATGAAAATTTGAAAAAAGAAAAGTCAATATATGTAGATATTGAAAGACGTGGATTTTTACATATATATAGTGGAGAAAAAAATAGTTTGATTGGAATAGGCTACGATAAAAAAGATAAGACATGTTATATATACAACGATTGTTTTGATAAAGTTTGTGAGTTAAAAGCGTTAGAAAAGTTGGATAAATATAAAAGCAGAGTGAGAGATGAAGCGTATTTGGAAGAATTATTAACTCAAGCTAAAAGAAGTGGAATGATTGACTATGATAAATTAGAAGAATTAAAATATAATGAAGAAGACTGCATATATTATAATCGTTTTTCAGATGGAAGTGAGCTTATTTATAAGGATGATGAATACGTTGGATATAAGGATACGGATGGAAGTAGACATGTTAATGAAGAGGATGAATACATAGTCAATATATACGATAATTACGTGGTTACATATTTTTCACAAAAAGATAAATTTGAGATAATGTCAAAAGAAGATAGCGAAGACAGGAGAGAATATGATCTTGTGATGCCTTATCAAAATTATATGGTTTGTTTCATATAAGATCGCTATGAGATACTAGATACCGACGATTTGAATGTGTTGTTTAAGATGG
>CAYYBL010000028.1:16340-16842 GCA_964470175.1 uncultured Lachnospiraceae bacterium
TTGGCGACTGAATGCCCACTGCAACATGGAGAAATACACCCGCAGGGACGGACATTTCTATCAGACACAGACTAATGCCGATAACGAATGCAGCTTCTTCTTCATCCAGAGCTATAACCGCTGGGAGGCTATACCTGAGCGTTTGTCCGTCACCCTCTATGGAGGCATCTACCGCTTCTTCAATTATGGCGAAGATTATAATGATATGACTACAAAGGACTTTTTGGAGGATAGACTAATAAATGTATATGCAGATGAAAGTGTAATATTTTTAGAATATTGTGATGAAGAGGGTAACTATTGTGAATCATTAATAAGATTTGATAAGGAAGAAAAAACAGCAGAACTTGTAGAAGATAAAATTAGAAGCTTTATTTCGTGGGATGTTCTACACGAATTACCAAATGAATTATATTTATTCATGGATATATTTGATGAACAATAATTAGAACAAAAAATTAATCTATACAATAAAATAGCTTGTTGGGATAATGCCAACTGG
>CAYYBL010000029.1:0-16617 GCA_964470175.1 uncultured Lachnospiraceae bacterium
CCAGATAATAAGCCTATAGCGATAAAAATGACAAAATATGATTTGGATAAAAAGTTTAGTAGGAGATAGTATGAAACCAAAGGTTGTAGTTATAGTAGGACCTACAGCATCAGGCAAGACTGCACTTTCTGTAAAACTTGCTAAGAAAATTAATGGAGAAATTATTTCATCTGATTCGATGCAAGTTTACAAGGATATGAATATAGGTACTGCTAAAGTTACAGAAGAAGAAAAAGAGGGAATAGAGCATTATCTTGTTGATTTTGTGTCTCCAAATGAAAGGTATACAGTTTCTGATTTTAAAAAAGATGCAGAAAATGCTATTAATAAAATAATAGAAAAAAATAAAATACCAATCATAGTGGGCGGTACAGGATTATATGTTAATTCTATAATATACAATATAAACTATACTGACATGGAATTTGATGAAGAATATAGAAATGAGCTTATGGATATTGCTAAAACTGAAGAAGGATTAAAAAGGTTGTATGAAAAAGCAAGAGAAATAGATGAAGTTGCGGCAAATGCCATAAGTAGAAATGACAAAAAAAGAATAATGAGAATATTAGAAATATATAAAGCTACTGGAAAGACAAAGACAGAGCTTGAAAAAGAATCTAGAAAAATTGACTCTCCATATGAATTTTATTTGTTTGGTATAAACATCGAGAGAGAAAAGCTGTATGAAAAAATAAATAGACGTGTGGATTTGATGGTAGAAAAAGGCCTTGTAGATGAAGTGAAGACACTTTTAGAAAAATATGATAGTTTTCCAACAGCAATGCAAGGTCTTGGATATAAAGAAGTGAAAGAATATTTAGATGGCGAAACATCCTATAATGATATGATAGAAAAAATAAAACAAGAATCAAGAAGATACGCAAAAAGGCAAATGACATGGTTTAGAAGAAATGAAGGCATAATATGGCTTGATGGAAATAATTCATTAGATGAAAATATAGATATTATTATAAAAAACATTGGGTGAAGGTTTGAAAAAAGGAAAGGTCTTTAAAAAATTTATTACAATAGTTATCGTAGTGATTTTTATCTCTACGCTTCTTTTTGGTGCTCAATATTTTAGAAAATCTATAGCAAAATCTTATGTCAAAAACGGTACATTAATGTATGAAGAAACAGCAGATGGATACATTATTCGTGATGAAGTTGTCCTTGAGGGTCAAAACTATAAAAATGGAATGGTTCAAGTTGTATCAGATGGAAAGCGTGCATCAAAAGGAGAGACAGTTTTTAGATATTTATCGGCTAATGAAGAAGGAATAAGTGCTGAGCTTGCAACACTTGATATGCAAATAAATAATGAAATTGAAAAAAATAATATAAATCTACTTTTAAGTGATATTACAAGTATAGAAAAACAAATAGAGTCTACAATCGATGATATGTATAATCAAAATGATTTATTTGCTGTTTCAGAAAATAAAAATAAATTAGAGTCATATATGGTAAAAAAGGCTGAAATAACTGGAAATGAAAGCCCTTCTGATTCAACTCTTCGTACTCTTACAACTCAAAGAAATGTACTTGAACAAAGATTAATAAATGAATCTGAAATTGTAAATTCACCTGTTGCAGGGGTTGCATCATATAGAGTGGATGGACTTGAAAGCATACTTTCGCCAAATAGTTTTAATAATTTATCAAAAAAAATGTTGGATGACTTGGAATTGAAAGTGGGTACCATTATTCCACAAAATACTGAAAAGGGAAAGATTGTAAATAATTTTGAATCATATATTGCAACTTCGATAGATTCAGAAACAGCATTTGGTGCAAAACTAGGCGATAAAGTAACTCTTCGAATTTCAAATGGCGATGAAATAGATAGTGAAGTCTTTTTTATAAAGGATGAAGATAACTCTAGAATAATAGTATTTAAGATAAATCAAGATATAGAAAAGCTTTTGGAATATAGAAAAATAACATTTGACATTGTATGGTGGAAATATACAGGCTTAAAAGTAAGCAATCAAGCAATTGTTATGGAGGATGATGATAAGACTTATATTTATAAAATTCGAAATGGAAAGGAGGAAAAAGTACTTGTAAAAGTACTTAGACAAAACGACACGTATTCAATTATTGAAAACTATAAAGAAGAAGAATTAAAAAATATGAATTATTCAGATAAAGAAATTGAAAATAGAAGTAAAATTTATCTGTATGATGAAGTAATAAATTTTTAATAAGATATTTTAATAAATTTTTTGTATCTCAAAAAATATGTGATTTTCCGGAATTTAACGAGGACACATAAAAATCACAAAAAAATTACAGGGGAGTTATTTTTGCGTTACAAACGCTAAATTTGAGAAAAAAGCCTTGACTTTAAAAATGAATAGATAGATACTATATGTATGTTAAGCTACGAATGAAAAAATCTTAGGAGGAGTTTGTGAAATGGCAGAAGCAACAATAATTGAGTCATTCAAAAAATTTATTAGCAAGTTAAACGGAGATAATTACGACCAAGGAGCAGATGATACGTATGGTAGTGAATACGATGAATATAATGATTATCAATCAAATACAGTAGAGGAAGAGCCTGAGAAAAAGGGAGGATTTAGAGGCTTTATAGAAGGTCCTAAGAAAGTAGTTCCTATGCAGACACATCAAATAAAGATGAAGATTGCAAAACCAACTAATTTTGATCAAACTGATGAAATAATTCAACAACTAAAATTAAAAAATGCAGTTGTTATGAATTTAGAATATGTAAATAAAGATGTTGCCAGAAGAATTGTAGATATGGTTTCTGGAGCAGTGCAAGCATTAGATGGAAATATGGAAAAAGTGTCTAATTCTATATTTGTCGTTGCACCTTATAATTATGATATTGTAAGTGAAGCAAACAAGGAAAAAATTGAAAATAGACTTGCAAGTAATTGGATAAAGTAAGATAGGGGGATAGACTTTATGCTAACACCTTTAGATATCGAGAATAAAAGATTTCAAAAAAGCATAAAAGGATATGATGTTGAGGAAGTCGACGATTTTCTTGATCAACTACTTATAGATTATGAAAAATTATATAGAGAAAACAATCAACTAAAAGAAAAAATTGAAGATTCTAAAAAAGATTTGGAACATTATAAAAATGTAGAACAAACTTTACAAAATACACTTATCCTTGCTCAGACTGCAGCAGAAGATATAAAAACAAATGCACAGAATAGTGCTGATGATATAAAAAAGAATGCTCAAAATAGGGCTGAGCAGATTATAAGAGATGCTCAAAGTGAAGCAAAGAGAGCAACTGATGAGATATCAAAAGAAGAGTTTGAAATCAGAAAACGAACAGAAGAGCTTAAGAGACAATTTGGAGTATATAGGGCAAAAATGGAGTCACTTCTGATTTCGCAACTTGAGCTTTTACAAAATAATAAAGATGAAGAAGAATGAAAAGAGATAAATTTAAAAAATGTCTCTTTTTTTTTGCGCAAAATTCATATGCCTAAATGACAATATAATCAAAAAGTTTTTCAAAAGAATTAAGTATTTATTACATTTGCGTTAATAATGTTGACTTGATGACCATTTAGAATAAAATAATATATATGATAATGTATATTATAAGGGATAATAGTATGTTTTTAAGAAAGGGATTAAAACTTGAGAATTATTAGCGGGACAATGAAAGGAACAAAACTAAACACCCTAGATGGAACTAACACGAGACCTACTCTTGATAGAGTAAAAGAGGCTCTATTTAGTAAGATAAATCATAGATTAGAAGATGCTGTTGTACTTGATTTATTTTCTGGAAGTGGAGCACTAGGACTTGAGTCGGTAAGCAGAGGAGCGAAAAAAGCATTTCTTTGCGATAATTCTAAAGATGCTATAAGGATAATTAAGTCAAATGTTGAAAAAACAAAATCCGAAAGCAAAATAGAAATATGCTATGGCGATTATAAAAAAACATTGAAAAATTTTAGTAATGAAAAGTTTGACATAGTTTTTATTGATCCACCCTACGCATCTGACTTTGGAATAGATTCTATAAAAATAATTATAGAAAATGAATTGCTGAGTGGCGATGGTCTTATTGTTTTAGAATCAGATGATAAAGATAGAGTTTTAGAAAGCCTTCAAGATTTATCCGTAAAAATTGAAGACATAAAGCACTATGGAAGAGTATATCTTTTCTTTATTTGTGCCTGAAAGGAGTATATAATGGAGATCTCCATATTACTAGAAAATTTAAAAAAATTAATTAAAGAAGGACAAAAAGTACCTTTTTCAGATAAAGTTATAATTAATCGTGAAGAAGCTGTTGGAATGATAGATGAAATGATATTTAAGCTTCCTGATGAACTTAAGCAGGCGGAGTGGATTACTAAGGAACGTGAAAGAATTATAGCCGAAGCACAAAAAGATGCTGATGAGATTATTAAAGAAGCTGAAATGACTATTATTTCTAGAATAGATGAACACGAGATTACTAAAAAGGCATATCAAAAGAAAGATCAATTATTACTTGAAGCAAATAATAAGTATCGTGAAATGACCGAAGCTACAAATACATATGTTGATGGAATATTGCAAAATCTTGAAAACAATATGCAAGAGCTTGCTAAGACTATTTCTGTGCTTCATGGAAACGTGGATAGCGAAATTCAAAAAATAGAGGAAAATAGAAAACAGTTAAAGTAATTATCAATTTAATTTGGAGGATGTAGCATTGGGTAGAAAAAGAAAATATAATAAAAAGTCAAATAGATCTACAAATAAAATAAACAATGATATGTGGGTGATCATACTTTTAGTATGTGCCATCCTTTTATTTGTGCTTATATATGGAGAAAAGGGAACAATTGGGGAGAGCCTTGGACCATCACTTGGTGGAATGCTTGGAATTGTAAAATATATTATTCCATTTGGTTTTATTATGCTTGCAATTTCAGTTGCAAAAACACGCTCAAGTGCACATGGGAAAATAATGCAATGGCTTGTCTTTTTTGCGTGTATTTGTGGTGCTCTTTCTGTTTACCAAATTTCAAAGGGTACATTAAATGCAGATTTGAAATTTAGTGATATTTTAGAAGCATCATATGATCTTGGCACAAAAAACATTGGCGGAGGTACAGTAGGCACTGTACTTGCATATCCACTTACTCAGCTTTTTGGTATATTTGGTGCATCTATATGTTTGTATGGTGCAGTTGTTATTCTTTTCGTGTTTATGTTTGGACTTAGTCCTATTACTATTCTTACAAATTTTATAGAAGAAAAAGCTGGAGAAGAACAAATACATCCAAATTATAATGGGGTTAGAAGAACAAATAGAGCAAATTATAGTCCATATAACGATGTTGAATTACAAAAGAAGAGTAAAAGACAGCAAAATCAAATGTCAATGATGGATGATTTGGTTTTAGATAATGATGTGATGATAAATGGTCATAAGCCTCAAGAAATCGAATCCAATGATTCAGGCTTGACGAGAGGCGTAAAGAAATTATTTGGTAAGAAAAATAATGATGATCCAGAATATATTGAAGCAAATATTCATAAAGATGCAGCAAATGCAAATGTAGAAAATATGGCTAAGAAGCCAGTAGAAAATGCTTCTATTCAAGATGTGAAAAAAGAAGATGATTTGTTTAATATAGAGGAAGAAAAGAAAGAGGCAAAAACCAAGGCAATACTTAACTTAGAACATACTGTTACTGTTGAGGATGAAAACTATGAATATCCACCAATAAATATTTTAAGTAAACCTAAGAAAAGTAAGGCTGTTGCTCGTTCTGTAATAAATGAAAAAACAGTTCAACTTCAAAAGACATTACATAGCTTTGGAGTAAATGCTAAAGTTATGAATATTGCAATTGGACCTACTATTACAAGATTTGAAATCAAACCGGCAGAAGGCGTAAGAGTAAGTAAAATAGCAAATTTAGCTGATGATATAGCACTAAATTTGGCTGCAGAAAGTATAAGAATTGAAGCTCCAATTCCAGGTAAACAAGCTGTTGGTATTGAAATACCTAATGTAGAAAAAGAAGTTGTAAGTTTACGTGAAGTTGTAGAAAGTGATGCATTTACAAATAATTCATCAAAACTTTCTGTTGGACTTGGAAAAGATGTGGCTGGAAGTGTAATAATGGCTGATATTGCAAAGATGCCTCATGTTTTAATAGCAGGATCTACTGGTTCTGGAAAATCAGTATGTATAAATACTATAATTACAAGTTTGATTTATAGAGCAAAGCCAAGCGAAGTTAAGATGATAATGATAGACCCAAAGGTTGTTGAACTTTCTGTATATAATGAAATTCCTCATCTTATGATACCAGTTGTTACAGATCCTAGAAAAGCAGCTGGAGCACTTGCATGGGCTGTACAAGAAATGGACAATAGATATAATCTATTTGCACAAAAAGGTGTAAGAGATATAAAAGGATACAATAAAATAATAGAAGAAGAATCTAAACATTTTGATGAGGATATGGCAAGATATAACGAAGGTGATCCTGATATATCACAAGGAGAGATTGCTGATGAAATCGTAAATAGACCACTTGGAAAGCTTCCACAAATGGTAATAATTGTAGATGAGCTTGCAGATTTAATGATGGTTGCATCTAAGGAAGTTGAAGATTCTATTTGTAGACTTGCGCAGAAAGCAAGAGCTGCAGGAATGCATTTGATAGTAGCAACTCAGAGACCTTCTGTAGATGTTATTACTGGATTAATAAAGGCAAATATTCCATCTAGAATTGCATTTGCAGTATCATCTCAAATCGATTCAAGAACTATACTTGATCAAGCAGGAGCTGAAAAACTTCTTGGTAAAGGTGATATGCTTTATTATCCTGTTGGTGAGAATAAACCACTAAGAATTCAAGGTGCTTTTGTTACTGATGATGAAGTACAAAAAATAGTAGATTTTGTAAAGGCAAATGGTGTTGCAAAATATAATGAAGATGTACTTGAATCAATAGAAAATGCTGGAAAAAATGATGCTGAGAAAGATGAAATGGCTCAAGGAAGTAGCCAAGATGCAGATCCGCTTCTTATGGATGTAATTGATATGGTTGTGGAAATAGGAAAAGCATCTACATCATATATTCAAAGAAAGTTTTCTGTCGGATACAATAGAGCTGGTAGAATAATGGACCAGATGGAAGAAAGAGGAATAGTGTCTCCATACGAGGGAACAAAAGCTAGAAAAGTGCTTGTAACTCTTGAACAGCTTGAAGAACTTAAAGCTACAAATTGGCTTGAAAATAAATAAAAAAAATATTTAAAAAAAATTAAATTAATGTTATAGTAAATTTGAATTTAGAATTATTGAGGGGAATTTTACGATGGGGCTTTTTTCGAAGTTTAAAGATTATAATGGTGAATTAGATGAAGTACTTGATAGTAAAGTCTTTTCATCAAACGTAAAAAACCTCTTGCTAAGCATGATGTTTAAACTAGAAGATTCTTATAAAGATTTTTATACAATAAAGAGATATGTAAGGAAAAAGGAAGATTTTCTAAACGAAATAATTGAAGTAATAAGACTTTATTGTGACAATATTAAACTTGTTGATCCAGACTCTGATGAGGCAGCTATTCTTTCAAAACATAAGCTTCCTGCTCTTACAAATGAAGATGAAAGAAGCATATTGGCGTACAGTACAGAAATTGCACTTCTTTATGCTATATCTGATATTTCACCAAAGTATTTTTATATTAATGAAGATTTTTTGCTTAAGGATGTCTTTCAAAATATTTTGGTTGATGGCTATAATTTAAATAATGTTGAAATTCTTCAGAATTTTAATGGTTGGTCTTGGGATATTAGATATGAAGATTTTTTCAATTATACTGATAATATCATCTATCAAAATTTGCTTATGATTTTAGGCGAAAAATTCTTGTATGAGTGGAGAACATATGGCTCAACTAGAAGGGATTTCCTAGCAGAAGCAAAAGGGTTTGTAAAAATATATACAGGAAATGAGGATTTCTTTAAGTATTTGTACAAAGTCTTGTATTTAGCTTCTAGTAGGAAAGAAAGAAGAAAGATAGATATTGATTTATCTGAAAAATTTAAAACATTAAAATTAATGTCAAACAAAACAAAATATTTGACAGATATTAAACAAGAAAAAGTTAAGCTTGAGAAAAAAGTTAGAAAAATAGATAATGTCATTTCTAATAGAGAAAAGCTTGTAAATGAATATAAGAAATATAATGATAAGCTTCCAAAAGGAAAAAAGTTAAAGAAAGTATCTACGTACAAAAAACTTCTTGTTCAAGAAAAGGATAGATGTGCATCAAGAATAAGAGAAATTGAATATGTCTTGATTCCTGGAAACTTTTCCATGAAGAAAAAAATGCTAAAAGAAACAATTGACTTATATAGATATGATGATTCTATAAAAAATGCTATAATCGAACTTCAAAGAGAATTTCTAAAATTTATGGATAAAAAACTTGCAAAGATGGATACAAGAGATGAGATAGTAGATATTTTGTTTGAGATAAGATACTATTCAAAGATAGAAATTTTCAAAGGAATTTCGACATATGATGTAGATATTTTAGCAGATTCTATTGATAAGATTGAAAAGAAAGCTATAACAAAACTATGTAAGTTGGGCGCAATGAAAATAATTTCAATGAATATTAATTTAAACTTTGAAATTATTAAATATTCATTAGATACAAAAATTATCGATTTAGAATCAATAAAATTATATTTTGACTCAGATGAACATGGACTTATTATTAAGGTATTTGATAAAGACTCATTTGAAAAACAAGGTAGAAAGAAGATAAGATTATCAAAGGATACATTAGAAGTAAGTCAAAGACGAAAGATAAATTTATTTAATTAGGGGAAATGTATGAAAGTTAGTTTTTTTGGTGCAGCGAAAACGGTCACAGGTTCAAACTTTCTTGTTGAGGCTGCAGGAAAAAAATTTTTGGTGGATTGTGGTATGTATCAAGGTAAGGCTGCGGAGATGTTTGAAAACTCTGATCCATTTGGATATGATGTATCTGAAATAGATTTTATGATACTTACACATGCACACATAGATCATTCTGGAAGGATACCAAAACTTTATAATGAAGGATTTAGAAAGCCAATATATGCTACAAGAGCAACATGTGATTTGTGTTCTATAATGCTTCCTGATAGTGGTCATATACAAGAACAAGAAATTGATTGGAGAAACAGAAAACGTATAAGAGAAGGCTTGGATCCACTTCCTCCACTTTATACGGCAGAAGATGCTTATAAATGTTTAGAGGTTTTTAGTCCGGTTGAATATGATGATATTGTTCAAGTTGATGAAAATATAAATATTAGATTTAATGATGCTGGACATATGCTTGGATCTGCTATAGTAGAAGTGTGGATTCAGGAAGATGGAAAGACAACAAAAATAGTATTTACTGGAGATATTGGAAATAATGATATTCCACTTTTGGATTCTCCTACAATGATAAGTAGTAGTGATTTTCTTGTAATGGAGTCAACATATGGTGGAAGACTTCATATGAGAAATGATGAAAAAGCTAAAATCTTTTTGGACATAGTATCAGAAACTATAGATAATGGTGGTAGAGTAATTATCCCATCATTTGCAGTTGGTAGAACTCAAGAAATATTATATGAGCTTGATAAATATAAAGATGATATTGGGAAAAACAATCAAGATTTTGCTGAAAAATATGAAAAACTTATGAAAGTACCAGTATATGTTGATAGTCCTCTTGCTATATCTGCAACAGAAATATTCAAAAAGAACATTGATTTATTTGAAGAAGATATACAAGAAAAGATAAAAAGAGGTGATAATCCTCTTGAGTTTGATGGATTACAGTTTACTCCTACAGCTGAAGAATCAAAAGCATTAAATTCAGATGATAAGCCATGTATTATACTTTCTGCATCTGGTATGTGCGAAGTTGGAAGAATAAAACATCATTTGAAGCATAATTTATGGAATCCTAAAAACACAATATTGTTCGTAGGATATCAAGCACCAGGTACACTTGGAAGAAGTATTGTAGATGGTGCAAAAAAAGTTAAAATTTTTGGAGAAGAAATTGCTGTAAATGCAAGAGTGGAATATATAGAAGGATATTCTGGTCATGCAGATCAGACTTGGCTTTTAAATTTCATTTATTCATTTTCAAATCCTCCAAAACATATATTTTTAGTACATGGTGAGATTGATGGACAGGAAGTTTTGAAACAAAAAATTGAAGAAAATTGTGGCTGCAGCGTAACTATTCCTGATTTTGGAGAAACATATTCTCTTGATGATGGTAAGCCAAAACTTGAGGGAGAAGCAAGATCTACAAGAATTTATAAAGAAAACTTCAAGAAACTTGACTTGATAGAAAGAATAGAAGACTTAAAAGAAAATATTGAAAACATGGAAGACAATATTATGCATAAAAAGATACTTACAGAAGATGAAGAATTAAGGGCTTTAGATGAAAGAGTAAAAGAATTGCAAAAACAGATTGAAGATATTATGAAAAAATAATATAATAGTAGGAGAAAAAAATGAATACAAAAGTTGAAAATGGAGAAGATATAAAAATGGAAGATGTTGTACGTTATAATGATGAAAAAGAAAAGTTAAAAATGGAAAGAAAGACTCTTTTTAGTTTTAAAATAGGTTCAGTACTTTTTATGATGGTTACTGTTGGAATAGTATGTTATGCTATTTCTGATATTGCATATACGATTCAAAATATTTTAAGTTAGTTATTAGGAGAATGTATGCGAACAAAATATTTTAATGATAGTTTTGTTGGAAATAATTATATAAAGGCCAGTTTTACAAAAAGTGGCGAACTTATAAGGCTTCTGTATGGGGGAGCTGATTATAAGCAATTTATAGATCTGTTTCATGTCGGTGTGAAGATAAATGAATCAGGTCTTATTTATCTTCATAATGATGTTAATAATACTTATTCACAAAACTACGTTAAAGACACAAATATCTTAAAGACAGAAGTTTATAATGGTTATTATAAAGTAAAAGTAATACAAAATGATTATGTACCAATTGGAGAAAAATTTTTAGTAAGAAGTTACACAATAAAAAATGAAAATGATATAGATGTGGATATTGATCTAATAGCTTATTCTAAGGTGTTTAGAAATCTTAATAATGATACAGGTGGATTTTATAGAAATAATGCTCTTCTTCAATATAATCATGATTTTTCAGTATGTATTTTTTCAAATGGGAAATCATCTAGTAGACAAATTAATAATGTTGATAACAACTTAATGTCAGGGGTAATTGGCGGAAAAGATTATATTGGCATGAGTCAAAGCTCTGCTATAGGTTTTAAAATTGGAAAAATAAAACCAAATGAAGAGAAAAAGTTTAGCTTATACATATATATAAATAGAAATAAAAAAATAGATTTAATAAGAGATTTAGATGGCGAAATTAATAGAATAAGAAAGCTTGATGAAAATGAGCTATTATCAAAAACAAAAAAATATTGGAGAGATTACTTAAAGAAACACGATATATATGAAATAAATAAAAATGATGAAATAAATTCAAAAATAAAGAAGATTTACAATAGGACTATACTTTTATTCCCACTTCTAGTAAATGAAGATACTGGAGGAATATCAGCAGGAATAGAAGTAGATGAAGATAAAACAAAATGTGGTAGATATTCATATTGCTGGACTAGAGATGCAGTATTTATTACAAGAGCAATGGATATGATAGGCATGAGTGATCTTACAGAGAAGTTTTATGCTAAATTTTGTAAAATGACTCAAAGTAATAATGGTATGTGGGAGCAAAGATTTTATACAGATGGAAGACTTGCTCCATGTTGGGGATATCAAATAGATGAAACAGCATCTGTTATATATGGTGCTTATGAACATTATCAAGTTTCAAAAAATATACTATTTTTAGAAGAAAACATGGAAATGCTTGAAAAAGCGATAGCATTTTTACTTGACTATGTAGATGACTTATTAGAAAAAAAATATTCTTTTCAAAAAAGTTATGATTTATGGGAAGAATTTGAAGGTTATTCGCTATATTCACTTAGTAGTATATATGCTGCATTTGTATCAATGACAAAAATCTACGATTATTTAAGTAAGGGAAAGAAATTAGATTCTGGAAATGCGGATGAATTAAAAGTTAAGAAAAACTTACTTTTAGAAAAATCGAAAAAAATAAAAGATTATTGTACAAGTGAGTTTTATGATAAAGACAAAAAGACATTTGTGAGAAACACGGTGGATAGAAAAGTAGATATAAGTTTTGTGGGGACAGTTGTACCATTTAATATGTTTGATTTAAAAGACAAGGCTGTATCTAATACTATAGAAAAAATTAATTTGACACTTAGAACTTATACTGGTGGATATGTCAGATATGAAGATGATGGCTATATGGGAGGATATAATCCATGGCCTATTGCAACTTTATGGATGGCATGGTATTATTTGGACATAAAAGATTATGATAATGCAAAAAAAATATTTGATTTTGTTACAGAGACCGCTTCAAATCATGGACTTCTTGGTGAACAAGTAAACAATGATTCTATGAAACCATCATGGGTAATAGGACTTACATGGAGTCATGCTATGTACATTATTGTATTAAAAAAAATATTAGAGAAATAAAGGAGATAAATGTCAAAAAAAGTAGCAACAATATTTGTATGTAATGAATGTGGGTATGAGTCATCAAAATGGCTTGGTAAGTGTCCAGCTTGTAATAGCTGGAATTCTTTTGTTGAAGAAAAGCAGGTTACATCAAATAAATCAGGTGCAAAAGAGAAAGAAAATAGTCAAAATAAAGTAGTAAAGTTAGATGAAGTAGTAAAAACTGAAAGTACGAGAATAGAAACAGGTATAGAAGAACTTGATAGAGTACTTGGTGGAGGATTTGTAAATGGGTCACTTACTTTACTTGGTGGCGAGCCAGGTATTGGAAAATCTACACTTATACTACAAATATGCAATAACATAAAAGTAAGTGGAAAAATACTATATGTATCTGGAGAAGAGTCAGCAGAACAAATAAAAATAAGAGCTGATAGATTAGATATAAAAAATGAAAATATATTATTTCTTGCAGAAACAGACATTGATAATATAGAAATTGCTATTGAAAATACTGATGCCAAATTTGTAATAATAGATTCTGTTCAAACTATGTATTCAGATGAAATCACATCAAGTCCTGGAAGTGTGAGTCAAGTTAGAGAAATCACAGCTAGGATAATGAAGATGTGTAAACAAAAAGCTATTACTACCATTATTATTGGTCACGTTACAAAAGATGGAAACATAGCTGGACCAAGAGTATTAGAACATATGGTAGATACAGTGCTTTATATAGAAGGAGAAAGATATTTTTCGTATAGAATACTAAGAGGTGTGAAAAATAGATTTGGTTCTACAAATGAAATTGGAATGTTTGAAATGCAAGATAAAGGACTTATTGAAATAACTAATCCATCAAATGTACTTATATCAGAACATGAAGAAAGCTTGTCAGGTACAGCTGTAGTTGCATGTATAGAAGGTACGAGAGCTATTTTGGTGGAAATACAGGCTCTTTCTACGCCGACAATATTTGGTATGCCAAGAAGAAATGCTAGTGGAATTGATTATAATAGGCTTACACTTCTTATGGCAGTACTTGAAAAAAGAGGAAATTTGAATCTTGGAAATCAAGATGTATACATAAATCTAGTTGGAGGTATCAAAATAAATGAGCCAGCACTAGATTTGGGAATTATACTTGCTACCGCTTCGACTTTTAAAAACGTGAGTATACCAAACAATATTGCAATTTTTGGAGAAGTTGGACTTACTGGAGAAGTAAGAGCTGTAAATATGGTAGAAAAAAGAATAAAAGAAGCTGAAAAACTCGGATATAAAATTTGTATAATTCCAGAAAGTAATAAAAAACTCTTGAAAGAAAAATTTAAATTAGATATAATAGGCGTCAGGGATATTAACGAAGCAATGAAATACTTGAAAATAAAATAAAGGAGATTACGATGAAAAAGAAAATTGGATTAATAGCTTGGATTATTGTTTTAATTGCTGTTGTAGTAGGATTAGGACTTTATGTATATAATTACCTAAAGATGAATAATGAAGGAAATGTTCATCCAGAGGTTACATTTACTCTTACGAGTGGAGATCAGGTAGGAAATGTAAAAATGGAGTTGTATCCAGAATTTGCTCCAAATACAGTTACGAATTTTATAAAACTCGTAGAAAAAGGATTTTATAATGATAAGGTTCTTTATGGAAAAGATGAGATTTGCCTTTATCTTGGAAGAAATTCAGAGGGTGAAGCGGTTAATCCAAAAGTAAGTAATATAGATGATACTGTTGAAGCTAATTCTGATGCTGATTTTGAATATACTATAAAGGGTGAATTTTATAATAATGGATTTGAGAAAAATACTTTGTCACATGAAAAAGGTGTAGTTTCACTTTTAAGAAATGATTATACTCAATATATTCAATCACTTTCAACAGAAAGTTATAATTCAGGGAATGCACAGATTGCAATAATGATGTCAGATAATTCAAGTACATTAAATGGAGTGTATGCAGCATTTGGAAGAGTTACAGAAGGTATGGATTTCTTAGAGAATTTATATAATAACCTAGAAGTAAAAAATCTTGATGCAACTGGTTCTGAGATTACAGATGAAACAGCAGCAGAGGATACAAGTGGTATAGACCAATTTAATGTATATCCTACAATTACATCTGCTACAGTAGATACACATGGAGTTTATTTTGGAATGCCAGAGTATGAAAAAGCATTTGATTATACAACATATATGAATAATTATTTTCAATCACGTTATGGTGGATAAAAAATAAAAAGATTGAGCCAAGTCTTTATGACTTGGCTTTTTTGTTCCAAAATACTTGACATTTAAAAAAAAATAGTGTAAAGTATATTAGCATTACAAAATGAGGTGTAAGATTATTGGAAAAAAATATAGAAATAAGTATTTTGCTTGATATATATGGAAAACTTCTTACAGAAAAGCAATATAGCTTACTTGATGATTATTATAATAAAGACTATTCACTTTCAGAAATAGCTGAAAATCTTGGAATTACGAGACAAGCAGTTAGAGACAATCTAAAAAAAGGTGAACTAAATCTTTATGAACTTGAAGAAAAGTTATTACTTTTAAAAAAAGCAAAATCACAAGAAAAACTATTAAAAGATATACTTGAAAAAGTAGATGATAAGAATATACAAAAAGAAATAAAAAAGCTTATAGCAAATTTGTATTAGGGAGGATTTTTTATGGCTTTTGAGGGACTTTCTGCAAGACTACAAGAAGTTACTAGAAAATTAAGAGGAAAAGCGAGAATTACAGAATCAGATTTAAAAGAAGTTACACGTGAAGTAAAGCTTGCTTTATTGGAAGCAGATGTTAACTATAAGATAGTAAAAGAATTTGTAAAGACTGTAGAAGAAAAAGCTTTAGGACAAGATGTATTAAAATCACTTACTCCAGGACAGCAAGTTATAAAGATAGTTAAAGATGAGCTTGTAGAGCTTCTTGGAAGTGAAGAGACAAAAATTAATTATTCACCAAATCCACCTACGATAATAATGCTTGTTGGTCTTCAAGGTTCTGGTAAAACGACGACTGCTGGAAAACTTGCAAACCTTATCAGAAAAGAAGGAAAAAAACCTTTGCTTGTTGCATGTGATGTGTATAGACCAGCCGCTATAAAACAGTTGGAAGTTGTAGGAAAACAACTAAATATTCCTGTATATAAAAATGAAAACACAAAAAATGTACCTGCAATTGCTAGACAATCAATAGAATATGCTATTTCAAAATTGAATGATGTAATAATTATAGATACTGCTGGTCGTCTTCAAATAGATGAAGTTCTTATGCAAGAATTAAAAGATTTAAAAACATCAGTAAAACCGCATGAAATTTTACTTGTAGTAGATAGTATGACTGGTCAAGATGCTGTAAATGTTGCAGATACATTCAATCAAACACTTGGTATTGATGGAGTTGTACTTACAAAACTTGATGGTGATACAAGAGGTGGTGCTGCACTTTCTGTAAAGAAGGTTACAGGAAAGCCTATCAAATTTGCTGCTATTGGTGAAAAGCTTTCAGATATAGAGGTATTTTATCCAGAAAGAATGGCATCTAGGATTTTGGGAATGGGTGATGTTCTTTCTATCATAGAAAAGGCTGAAGAATCATTTGATTTGGAAGAAGCACAAAGACTTGAGAAAAAGCTTCAAAAACAAAAATTTGATTTGGATGATTATTTAGCCCAGATTAGACAAATGAAAAAAATGGGTTCCTTTTCATCTATAATAAAAATGATACCTGGACTTGGAAGTAAGCTTCAAGGTGTAGAAATAGATGATAAAGAATTCTTTAAAGTAGAAGCAATGATTTGTTCTATGACTAAAGAGGAAAGAAGAAATCCAAAAATATTGAATGGTAGTAGAAGACTTCGTATAGCAAAAGGAAGTGGCACTACTGTAGAAGGCATAAACAAATTTATGAAATCATTTGAGATGACTCAAAAGATGATGAAAGAAATGACATCTA
>CAYYBL010000030.1:0-16563 GCA_964470175.1 uncultured Lachnospiraceae bacterium
ACCTTGCAAAAATTGCGATGGATATTGTCGCAAAGCACATTCCAGAAGACGAAAATGGTGTTAGAATTGCAGGTTTAGATGAACTTGCATATCGTAAGTTTTTGTGGAATCATAGACCCTTAACAGATTTTTGGAGAATAGGACATGGAATATCTGCAAAACTTGAAAAAAATGGAATGTTTACAATGGGAGATGTAGCCAGAAAATCCGAACAAAATGAAGAATTATTGTACAAATTATTTGGCGTAAACGCAGAATTACTTATAGACCATAGTTGGGGCTATGAACCTTGTACAATAGCAAGCGTAAAATCATATAGGCCTATTACAAATAGCATATCTTCAGGACAAGTATTGCCAGAGCCTTATAATTATGAAAAAACTAAATTAATTGTAAAAGAAATGACAGAACTTCTTACACTTGACTTGGTTAAAAAAAATTTAGTCACGGATAAGCTTGTATTAGACATAAATTACGACGTATCAAATTTATCAAATCAAAAATATAATGGGGAAATATCGACTGACTTTTATGGCAGAAAAGTCCCAAAACATGCACACGGCACAGCTAATATTGACCATAAAACATCATCCACCAAAATAATTACCAGTAAAGTTGTAGAATTATACGATAATATAATAAATAAAAATTTACTAACTAGAAGAATTACTATTACTGCATATAATGTAATTAATGAAAATATTCAAAAAAATATGCAAACCTTTGAACAAATAGACCTGTTTACAGATTATACTTCTTTAGAAAAGCAACGAAAAAAAGAACAATCCGAAAAATCATTACAAAAAGCTGTTTTGGATATCAAATATAAGTATGGTAAAAATGCAATTTTAAAAGGAATGAATTTTGAAAAAGGCGGCAAAACAATAGAAAGAAATGCTCAAATTGGAGGTCATAAAAGTTAGAAATGGAAAAAATGAAATATAAACACTATTATGATGATATAATTAGTCACCCTCATCATGTATCAAAAAAATATCCACAAATGTCTTTATATACTAGATCTGCTCAATTTGCACCATTTGCAGCACTTACTGGTTTTGAAGATACCGTTAATGAAACTGCAAAAAAAGTAAATGAAAAGCGTGACTTTGAAACAGAAAAAATATATAATGAATAGTAATATTGAAGAAAGGAGAGTGTGATTACTAAAAATCACACAAAAAATCACATGAACTTAATTGATTCATACGATGAAAGTGAAGAAATTGTTAAAGCCAAAATGATAGTGGAAAGTCAAAAAAAGCTTCCAGATACTGCAATTGTTTGCTTTAAAAAAGAACTTATAGATATAGTAGAAAAAGATAAAAATTTTGAAGAGTATAGTGATATCCCAGAATGTGGAGACAAAATTAAAATATACAAAACAACATCTGAAAATAAAGATATTATTCTATACAAAACAATACTTGGTGGTCCAGCTACAGCAGCAATGATAGAAGAAATGCATGCTAGAGGAGTAAATAATTTCATATTTTTTGGATCTTGTGGAGAGTTAATTTCATCTTTAAAAAAAGGAGCATTTATTATACCTACAGAAGCATATAGAGATGAAGGTACGAGCTACCATTATATCCCTGCATCTGACTTTATTGAAGTTAAATCATCAAAGAAGCTTGAAGAAATATTTAAATCACTTAATGTTAATTACGAACTAGCCAAAGTTTGGACTACAGATGCAATATTCAAAGAAACAAAGGATAAAACTCAAAAAAGAGTAGAAAGTGGATGTAAAATTGTAGACATGGAATGCGCTTCTATTATGGCAGTTGCGCAAAATAGAAACATAAATGCATATCAATTTTTCTATACAGATGATAATTTAGATGATGGTAGTTGGGACATCCGAACATTGATAGAGGACAGAAGTAGTATGTTATCAGAATGTTTAAAAATTGCAATTGAAATTGCCAAAAAAATATAAAGGAGAATTAAAATGGAGTATAGGTTTAAACCAAGTGGCGTATGTTCAACAGAAATGATTTTTGATATTGATGAAAATGATGTAATAACAGATTTAAAAGTAATAGGTGGATGCAATGGAAATTTAAAAGGGATTTCAGCATTAATTAAAGGAATGAAAGTAGATGAAGTGCAAGAAAAACTTAAAGGAATTACTTGTGGATATAGAGACACCTCTTGCCCTGATCAAATTGCAAAGGCACTTGCTGAATATTTAAATAATAAGAAATAAGAGGTGATTTTTTGAAAACAAAAACGAAAGTTATTCCAAGATACGCAGAAACTGACCAGATGGGAATTGTCCACCATTCTGTATATGCAATATGGTACGAATTTGCAAGAACAGAACATTTCAATAAAATCGGAATGCGATATGATGAATTAGAAAAAGATGGAATTATTACACCAATAATAAATCTAACATGTGACTACAAAAAACCAGCTTATTATAACCAGGAAGTCACAATTGAGACAAAAGTAATAAAACTAACACCTGTTAAATTTATTGTAGAATATAGAGTTTATGATAAAAATGATGATTTATTAAATATAGGTACTACAACACTAGCATGGGCAGATAAAAACTCTTTTAAAATACTAAATTTGAAAAAGACAAATCCAATGATGTATAAAAAAATAGAAGAAATTGTAGAAGAATAAATATAATACCACTATATTGCAAACGTTAACATAATGTGCTATAATGAATGTGTTACTTTTTAATATTACACACAGAAAGGTGAAAAGAAATGGAAAAAAGACGGATGATTGAAGAAGAAGACATGCGGAACTTTTTGTATGGTGTGATGCGTGGATTCAAGGGATGTTTTGAAGAGTGTGAAGTCATTGATGAGGCTCTCTCATATGAACGCATCCCGGAAAGTTTCTGGAAGGATGAAAGAAGAGGTGGCTCCGGAATAATGGGCTACGATCGTCCTGGAAAGAAGGATATCAGGAAAATCCGTAAGGAACTCGTAAATGGACTGCTCGAAAACATTCAGCAGGATGGTTTCGAAGTAGACCACTATGAACGCTGTTTTAAGGCACTCAGGATCTTTCATGTGCCGGCTACCCAGATTCCTGGAGCAAGAGATAACCATAAGTACAACTTGGCTTATCATCTGTATACTCTCATCGAGGAAAGGGATCCCGGCAAGAGGGCAGAGACCGTGTCACTCATCGGTTGGATCGCAGCCGAAATTTCCAAGTAAACCGTTTATATGTAACCGTTGTTTTAAGTAACCAAAATGTGCAGAAGGTAAGTGTACAATACATTTACCTTCTGTCTTTTTTTATTTGATATTATTAATCCTTTATAATATAATTCATTTGAATTCAATTTTACTTCAATAAAACTATATATAATATTATTAGAGGTGATTTAAGTAATGAATGTTTTGATAATAGAAGATGAATATAGTCTAGCAGATGCTATCGCTGAATCTTTGAAAAGAGAAAATTTTACTGTGACTATTAAAACTAACGGTGAAGATGGAGAAGATGAAGCTTTAACTGAAACATACGATTTGATACTACTTGATGTGATGCTTCCAGGGAAAAATGGATTTGAGATATTAAAATATCTAAGACAAGAAAAAATTAAAACTCCTATAATAATGCTTACTGCAAAATCTGAAATAGATGATAAACTAAATGGGCTAGAGCATGGAGCAGATGACTATATAACCAAACCTTTTTCTATGAGAGAACTTATTGCTAGAATAAAAGTTGTATTAAAAAGAACAAACGATATTGATAGTACAGATTATTTAGAATTTGGTGATTTAAGTTTAGATTTAAAAAATGCTAAACTAAAATGTAAAGATAATGAAATTCAAATTAGTGGAAAAGAATTAGATCTTTTAGAACAATTATTACTTAATAAAAATCAAATATTATCAAGAGAAACTTTACTAGAAAGAATATGGGGCTTTGAAAACGAAGCAGAATACAATAATGTTGAAGTATACATTACATTTATTAGAAGAAAATTAAAACTCATAGAATCAAAAGTAAATATAAAAGCTGTAAGAGGAATTGGATACAAATTGGAGGATAAAAATGATAAATAAATTAAGGAAAAAGATTTTTTGGATAATTCAAATTTCACTTACAATTATTATTTTAGGAATCATTGTAGTTTTTTCAAGCTTTAGTTACAAGAATACTATTACCTCTTCAACAATGTTTATGGATAGAATTTTTAGAAGAGAAGGATCATTTGAAAAACCAGTAGATTTTGAAGAACCAAAAAGTCCAATTGAAATAGATATAGATGGAATATATAGAATTGAATTGTCTGAAAATAATGAGATTATAAAAGAATCAAATGAAATTTCAGATGATGTAAGAAATTATGCAATCAAAATAAGTAATAAAAACACTGAAGATGGGTATATTGGAAAATACATTTACAAAGTAAGAAAAATACCTAATAGTGGAAAAGAAATAACATTATTTGAAAATGAAGATGCTATAAAAAGATTAAAAATCACATTGTTAGCAGCAATTATATCTGGATTTATAGGAATAATTTGCGTATATATTTTTGCAAAGAAATTATCAAAAACAATCGTAAAACCTGTTGAAGAATCTTTTGAAAATCAAAAAAGATTTGTATCAGATGCTTCACATGAACTAAAAACGCCGCTAGCTGTTATAGAAGCAAATGCAGATGTTTTACAAGGCCAATTTGGTGAAAATAAATGGATAACATATATTCAAAATGAAATCAAAAGCATGGATAAATTGGTAAACGATTTGCTTACACTTTCTAAAATGGAAAATACTGATAATACAAATATTCAAAGATATAATTTATCAAAAGAAATTGAAATGTCAGTAAGTGTTTTTGAAAGTATGATATATGAAAAAGAAATAGTCTTAGAAACAAACATTGATGATGAAATATATTTTAATGGAGATAAAGAAGATTTAAAGCATATTATTTCTATCATATTAGATAATGCAATAAAGCATACAGAAAAAAATGGAATGATAATTGTAAATGCAGATAAAGAAAAGAATAATATTAAAATAGAGATTAAAAACCAAGGGGAACCAATTCCTGAAGGAGAGCAAGAAAAAATATTTGAAAGATTCTATAGAGTTGATAAAGCAAGAAACCGATCTGAAAAAAGATATGGACTTGGCCTTTCTATAGCAAAAGGAATAGTAGATAAATATAATGGTGAAATAAAAGCAAGCTCAAAAGATGGATTTACAAGCTTTACAGTAAAATTAAATAATAAATAAAAATTAAAGATTGAATATTAAAAATATTCAATCTTTTTTCAATTTTATTAATCTATACTTTATATAGTGAGATAAAAGAAAAGGAGAAAACGCAAATGAAAGAAAAAATCAAATTTTTAATTTTAGGAATATTAATTGGAGCAGTAATAACTGCAGGAATATTTTTGCTACTAAAAAAAGATAAGCCAAGCTTTTCACCAAACGGAAAGCCTAATGGCATGCCAGATATGGAACAATTTGAAAATATGGACTTTGAAGATTTTAAAGGAAGACCTCCAAGAAGTAGAGATGAAAAATCATCAGAGAGCACACCTGATTCATCAGAAGTACCAGAGGTAAGTACTCCAGATTCTACACAAGCTGAATAAATTCTAAAGACATATAAGGATAAAAATATGAAGAAAAAAATTAAAATAATAATTATATTAATTCTTTTTGTAACTTCAATAGGCTATATTATATATTCAAATTACAATGAAAATGATGGTGTTGTTAAAACCATTACTACACAAGAAAATGAAACCATCGCAGAAAGAAGAAACATTATTCAAACATTAACAGCTCCAGGTGAAGTAAAAAGTGGAAAAGAGGAAAAGCTTTTTCTTTCTACATCGTATTATTATTCAACTATGTGTGCGGAGAAAAATGAAGTAATAAGAAAAGGAAGTAATATATTAAAATATACTAATGGAAAATATATTGTTGCACCATATGATTGTGTCATAACAGAATATTATGTCCCAAAAGTAAATACCAAAGCAACCTCTTCAAATTATATTAATATATCATCAATAGAAGATTTATACATGGATATAAACATAAGTGAAGAGGAACTATCTAAAGTATCTGTAGGACAAGAAGTTTCAATAGTTGTAAACTACGATGAAAATAAAACATATACTGGAACAATTTCAAAAATTAACGAAACAGGAACATATAGTAATGGTAATACAACATTCGCAGCAATCGCATCACTTAAAAATGATAACAATTTAAAACTTGGAATGAGTGCAACTTGTACAGTTGTTATAGAAAAACATGAGGGTTTATTATGCGTTCCAATAGAAGCTGTTACAATAGAAGATAATGAAAGATATGTTATGGTTAAAGCAGAAAACGGAGAAGAAAAAAGAGTTGTTGAAACAGGAAAATCTGATGCAAATTATGTAGAAATAAAATCTGGAATCTCTGAAGGAGAAACTGTCTTATATAAGACTCAAACAACAGAAGTTGAAAGAGAAGAAACCAAATCTTCAAACCCACTTGCAGCTTTTTTAGGAAGAGGTAGAGGAGGTATGAGACCATGATGATTAAATTGGTAAATATAAAGAAATACTTTACATTAGGTGAAGAACAAATTAAAGCATTAGATGATGTATCTTTGGAAGTTGAAAAGGGAGACTATCTATCAATAATAGGACCATCTGGATCTGGAAAATCAACTCTTATGAATATATTAGGACTTTTGGATGTACCAGATGATGGAGATTACTTCTTAGATGACGTTGATACATCCGATATGAATGATTCTAAGCTTGCAAAATTGAGAAATAAAAAGATAGGATTTGTTTTTCAAAGTTTTAATTTACTTCCAAAACTAACTGCATGGGAGAATGTACAAGTACCACTTATCTATCAAGGAAAAAGTGGAGCTGAATCTAAAATAATCGCATATGAATATTTAGAAAAAGTAGGATTAAAGGGAAGAGAAAATCATCTTCCAAGACAATTATCTGGTGGTCAACAACAAAGAGTTGCAATAGCAAGAGCTTTAGCTTGCAGTCCAGAAATAATTTTAGCAGATGAGCCTACAGGAGCTCTAGATTCGAAAACTGGTAAAGAAATTAGAGCATTACTTAGAGAATTAAATGATGATGGACAAACAATAATATTAATTACTCACGACAATTCAATGGCTCTAGAAGCTAAAAAGATAGTAAGAATTTCAGATGGAAAATTATATCCATATGACCAAAAACCAACATTAGAAGAATTAGTCGAAGACAGAAAGGATAAGTAATAAGAAGCATATGAAAATTATAAATATTATAAAAATGGCTTTCAAAAATATTAAAAGTAATAAACTACGTTCTGCTCTTACGATGCTTGGACTAATTATAGGTATAGCTTCAGTAATTATTCTTGTTGGAATTGGTCAAGGAGCAACTACTTCAGTTACAGATAGCGTTCAAGCATTAGGAACAGACGTCTTAACAATATCTATAAATTCAGATGATAGTTATTTTGAATATGAAGATGTAGAAAAATTATTAGATATAGATAATGTTGCAACAGTTGCACCATATAAAAAAGTTTCAGTATCTGCATCAAGAGGAACAACTACTTCAAATAGAGCAAGCGTATATGCAACTAATGGAAATTATTTGGAAGTAATAAATGCAGACCTTGCAAAAGGTAGAATGTTATCAGCAATTGATACAGAAAACTCGAGCAAAGTATGTATCTTAGGATCAACTATTGCAGAAACCTTTTTTAATCTAGTTGACCCAGTTGGTGAAACTATCAAATTAGATGGAGATACTTACACTGTTATTGGTATACTTACCGAGCAAGGCTCGAGTATGGGTAATAATATAGATCAATTAATTATTATTCCACTTACAACAGTAGCATATTTTGACGAAGATACACATATAAACAATGTTTATGTTAGAGTGGAAAATGAATCGAAAATAGATGATACAATCAAAAATATTGGTTCATATATTGAGTCAAATCTATTAATCACTGAAGATTATTATTCTGTATCATCACAAAATTCAATGTTAGAAGCAATGAGTTCAATATCTACAACACTTACACTTTTGCTTGGTGGAATAGCAAGTATTTCACTAATCGTAGGTGGTATTGGAGTTATGAATGTAATGCTTGTATCAGTTACAGAAAGAACAAAAGAAATTGGTATAAGAAAATCATTAGGAGCAAAAAGATCAGATATACTTATTCAATTTTTAGTAGAAGCACTAGTTTTATCACTAATCGGAGGAACTTTGGGAGTCTTTTTAGGATTATTGATAGGACAAATAGTTGAAAACTTCGGATATACATTTACAGCAAGCATATCAATTCTTATTATTTCATTTAGTTCTTCAGCAGCAATTGGTATTATATTTGGTATATTCCCAGCCTATAGGGCTGCAAAATTAAAACCAATCGATGCATTAAGAACAGAATAAGGGGAGAAAAGTATGAAAAGACTTATTAAGTATGCAATATTAATAATTTTAGTTGTTTTGCTAGCGAGTACAATTAAGACATTTGCTGCAGGAGGCGGTTCTGGAATTGTTACTACAAGTGCAGAAAAAGTTGCACCAGGAGAGCAATTCTATTTAATAATCAATTTATCATCAATTGGGTATGATAATTTTAATGTAGCAATTACTAATTCACAGAGTCTAGTTTCAGGCGAACCAACAGGATCTGTTAGCAATTTGGCTTCGAATGGGACAGTAACAACATTTACAATAAATAAAGCAGCAGTAGGACTTGATAAATTAGGAGTAGTATACACAGCTCCACAAAATGAAGGAATGGTTAATTACTCTGTAACGATTACACCTATAATAAATATTGATGTTAATAGTATCCAAAGTAGAATTGAAGAACTTGGAACTGCAGTAAGTAGTGCGGAAACTGAAATAAGTAATGCAGAAGCATCACTTGCAAATTTACCAGAAGATGATCCAAGTCGCATCGAAGTAGGACAAAGCATAGATGCTCTTAGACAAGCAAAGTCAGAAGCAGAAGCTGAAAGAGATAGATTGCAATCACAATTAAATGAAGCAAGAAATTCTACACCAATTAACGCAAATGCAAGAATAGAAGTGAGTCAAAAAGCTCCAGAAGTTGATATGAAAAATATGATATCTGGTAAAACACAAAATGAAATTCCAAAAAATGATAATATGATAGATGATGAAATGATGAAGGATAAAGATAATCTTAAAGACATGGATAGCATGAAGGATAAAATGAAACTTATGGAAGATAATGAAAAAGACATGAAAGATAAGATGAGTACATTGCAAGTAAGTCTTAAAGATGCTTCGGATAAAATTACATCATTATCACAAGGTACAACTTATCAAGGATCAAGTAATAATTATTTATCAAGCCTTTCAGTTACTGGATATGAATTAAATAATACTTTTGATAAAACAACAAATGATTATTTTATAAGTGTTCCAGAGAATGTTAATTCAATAAATGTTAATGTGACAAAAGAAGATAGCTCAGCGACAGTTACAACGTATGGAAATACAAATTTAGTAAGTGGACAAAACAAAGTTATAATAAATGTTACTGCTCAAGATGGATCAGTAAGAACATATAGAGTATATGTCACAAAATAAAGAAAAAGAGGTTAATTATGAGTAAAAAGAATAAAAAACCAATTAATAAAGTGCTTATTGCAATAATTGCTTTAGCAGTTGTATTTGCAATAGAAACATATGCATATTTTTCAGATAATCCTTTTAGCTTTTTAAGTAAATCAAGTGAAGAAGCTGAAGAGACTGATTCTTCTATCACAGAAGTTACCGCTGAAAAAAGAAATATCGAAAACACTCTTTCTTCATCTGGTCAAGTATCAACAGGATTAGATGAAAAAGTATATCTTCATGCATCATATTATTATGATGAGTTGTTGGTTGATAAAGATCAAAAAATTTCAGAAGGTGAAAACATACTTAAATATACAAATGGAAATTATTTAACTGCTCCATATGATTGTGTACTAACAGATTATGATCTTCCAGAAGAGGATGCAATATGTACAACTAGTCATTATGTTGAACTTCAAAGTTTACATACATTAACTATGACATTAAATATTAATGAGTCAGATATTAATAAAGTATCAGTTGGTGATACTGTAAATATTACTCTAACATCATTAGAAGAAACAATTCAAGGAAATATAACAACAATTTCTGAAGTTGGAACATATTCAAGTTCAGGATCTTATTTCCCATCAACAGTAACATTCATAAATAATGGTAATATAAAAATTGGAATGAGTGCAACTTGTGAAATAGTGGTAGAATCTGTATCAGATGCAATCGCAGTTCCAACGAGTACAATTCAAACATCAGATAGTGGAAAATATGTAATTGTTGTAAACGACGATGGAACAACAACTAATACTACAGTTGAAACAGGTATTTCAGATGATGATTATACAGAAATAAAATCTGGAATAACAGAAGGAACTAAAGTGCAAATGCAATCATCAGATAGTTCTTCAAGTTCTTCAAGTAGTAGATTTAACTCATTCCTTGGCGGAGGAAGTTTTGAAAGACCAAGTAGTAGTGGTGGAAGTGGAGCATCAAGTGGAAGTGGTATGCCTAGTGAAATGCCGGGTGAAGGTGGAATGCCTGGAGGTATGCCATTTTAAATAAGTATTTGTAAAATTAAAGATTTTATAGTATAATTATAGATGTAGTAAGATAATTCAGTCATTCGCGTTTTACTACCAGATAAACTAAAAGTTTAAAGGAATAATGATGAGCCTTAAGAATCTCCTCATGAATGGCAATAAAAATATACAAATATTTTTTGTGATTTTTTTATTGTATATTCATGAAAGGGGGTTCTTTTTATTATAGGAATTATCTACGAAATTTCTATAAAAATCACAAATAAAAAAAGGAAGGTGAGTTTTATGAAAACAAATGAATATGAATATTATAATAGTTTAGCTAATTGGACTTTTAATGATATTAATTATGTCCGTGAAAATCATACCGATTGGATTTATGAGGATGAGGTAAAAAAGCATGCAAATAAAAATTCAAGAATACTAGATTTAGGTACAGCAGCAGGAGAAAAGGTTTTAAAATATTTTCCAGATTGTGCTGAAATAATAGGAACGGATTTTTCAGAAAAAATGATTGAAAATGCAAATAAAAATTTAACCAAAAGTGGGAGAAAAAATATAAAATTTAGGGTAATGAACAACCTCGAAATGGATACGCCAGATGATTATTTTGATTTAGTCACTGCAAGGCATACAGTAACTAGTCCAAAACAAATATATAAAACATTAAAAACAGGTGGATATTTGATAATAAGAGGTGTAGACAAATTAGATTGTTGGGCATTAAAAAAAATGTTTAACAGAGGCCAAGCTTTTAATGATATTAAACCTATAAGTTTGGTTGATTATGAAGAGGTTTTAAATGAAGGTTTTAAAAATGTTGAATTAATACCATTACATGTAATTGAATATTATAAAACAAAAGAGGATTTATATGCTTTACTGCTTAAAACTCCAATTCTAGATGATTTATCAGAAACAGAAAAAGGTAGTTATGAACGAGTTTTAATAGAAAATGATATATTTGAAAAATATGTGAGTCAATACAAGACTGAAAAAGGCGTAAAGCTTATTAGAAGATATTATGGAATTATTGCGCAGAAATAGGGGATATTGTAAATATTAGAATTATACTATATAATTCTAATGTAAAAAAGATTAATATAAAGGTGTTTGAGAATTAATGGATGAAATAATATTTGTAACTCATAATAAAGGTAAAATTGCATCCGCTAATAAACAATTGGAAGGTGTAAATTTTAAAATATTTGAATATGATTTAGAAGAACCTAGAAGTGATGATATTAAATATATCTCAAAATATAAGGTTATGGAAGCATACAAATTAGTAAATAAGCCATGTATCTCTTTAGATTGTGGTTTTTGGATAGATGAATTAGATGGATTTCCTAGAGCTTTTGTAAATTTTGCTTTAGATACAATAGGAATAGAAGGTATTCTAAAGTTGATGGAAGGAAAAGAAAATAGAAGTTGTAAATTTACAGAATGTTTATCATATTATGATGGAAATGAATTACATCAATTTATGGGAAAACATGAAGGAACTTTAGCTACTAAAACTTTAGGAAAAGATACAGATAAAAAATGGTCTGATTTATGGTATATTTATCAGCCTTATGGATACAATAAAACATTAGCAGAAATGACTGATGAAGAAAGAGCAAACAGAACAAAATATAATTCAATAGACTCAATGAGAGAATTTGCAAAATGGTATAAAAGTAAAGAAAACAAAAATAGTATTTAAGGAGATAATCAAATGAAAAAAACAATAAAAACATTTAGGTGGTAATATGATAAGAGTTTTATTTGTATGTTTAGGAAATATATGTCGTTCTCCAATGGCTGAATTTATTTTTAAAGACATAGTAAGCAAAAGAGGATTAAGTGATAATTTTGTAATCAAATCTGCAGCAACAAGTTACGAAGAAATAGGAAACGATATTCATTATGGTGCAAAAGATAAATTGATTAAAGAAAATATTCCTTTTACCAAAAGAAAAGCTACAAGAATGACACCTGATGATTATAATAAATATAATTTTATAATTGGTATGGATGATTCTAATATTAGAAGTATCAAAAGAATAGTAGGAGAAGATGTAGATAATAAAATAAGCAAATTACTCGATTATTCAGATAATCCTAGAGATATTGCAGATCCATGGTACACTGGAAATTTTGAAGTAACTTATAGGGATATTGTAGAAGGATGTAATTTCTTTCTAAAATATTTAGAAGACAACAAATATATTTAACAGGAGATTAATATGAAATATAAATTTTTTGTTGCAGGGAGAACAAGAAATAAAGAAAATATTTTAAAAATATGTAAAATATTTGAAGAATTAAATATTTCTCATTATTGCTTTTTAAAAAATGAAGAATCACATAAAAAGCTGGTTTAGATATTAATGATAATAATTTAGCTGATACATTTGAAGCATTAAAACTTGATGATTCAAGTGTTAGAACAATATTTGAGCATGATTTAAATGGTGAAAAAAATTCAGAAAATTTTTTATTGGTTCTTCCAGCAGGAAAATCAGCACATATAGAAGCAGGTATTGCATATGGGCTAGGAAAAAAGTGTTATGCTATAGGTAGTTATGATGTAACAGATTCATTATATCTCATCTTTGATAAAATTTTTCAAAATGAAAATGAATTAAGGGAGTTTTTAATACATCAGAAATATTAATTTCGTTTAGAGGAGAATTTTTTATGGATGAAAAAGAAGAAAAAAAATATATTCCAGAATAAATAATAATTTGTATTATAACAATATATGGAGGTAATCAAATGAAAAAAAGAATAGTATTAGTCTTTATAATATTCATACTAATATTAGTGTGTGGGAATAATATTGTTAATGCAGATTCGGGTAGTAAGCCATCAATTTATATAAAAATTGATAATTTAAATACTGATAATTATTTAATTGATTTATTTGAATATAGCAAAGTTAAAGAAGGAGAAACTATTATTTCTACTATGTCAGAAACGTATTTTGGTCAAATTGCAGAAGAAAGACGGTATCACACCACAACAAGCTGAAACATTATATAAATTGAATTATGATGGTTGGATTTCATCATGTACAAGAATAAATTGGTTATGGGGAAAATGTATAGGAAATACTGCACATAAGCATTATTTTAGTTATTTTGGAACTCCTGATATATATAAAGTTGTAATTATAAATAACGATACTGGCGAAATTAAAATCACAGATACTATAGAAAGAATAGATTATAATAGTAACATTACTGTAGATTATGAAACTATGAATGTAAAGAATAATATTAATGATCTAGCAAGGTTTTTATTTCAAATAATACCATTTCTTGTTCCAGTTATTATCACTATTGTAGTAGAAATATTTGTTTTATTATTTTTTGAGCTTGTAAATAAAAGAAATCTTAAACTTGTATCTATAACAAATCTTATAACTAACTTAGCACTACAATTTTCATTGATAAAAATTGATAAAATTCCAGATCTTAATGGAGAGCATCTATTAATTTTTTTTATTGTTATAGAAATCCTTATTTTGATAGTAGAGTCATTAGTTTATTATAAAAAATTAGAAGCTGATAATAAAAGAAAAGCAATTCTATATGCTATTGTTGCAAATCTAATAAGTGGTGTTTTTACTTTTTGGGAATGGATAATAATAAGCAGAGGGTATTTTTCTTAATTTATTGGAATTACAGCAAATCTTCTATAGAATAATTGAATGAAAAAATAGAATTTAAATTTATTCTCTTTTTTTGAATTTTTAAGAGAGCAGGGAGTAGTAAATATTATTTTTTCAAAAAAATAAAAAATAATATTTAAAATTAATTAAGATAAAATAAAATTAATTTATATTTTCAAAATGAAAATGAATTAAGGGAGTTTTTAATACATCAGAAATATTAATTTCGTTTAGAGGAGAATTTTTTATGGATGAAAAAGAAGAAAAAAGAATAACAGATGATTGGGAAGAAGAAGCTGTTGATAAAAATACGAAGAAAGATAATCATCTACTAATGGTTATTGGAATCATTATTGGAATTATATTGGCTGTATTATTTGTTATTTATGTTTTGCCTATTTTGCTATTCATTGGAATATTTGAAAGTATAGCAGGATAAATAGTAAATTGTATTACAATAATACATGTACGTAATCAAATAAAAAAAGAATAGAATTAGTCTTTATAATACTCATATTAATAATTACATATATTATTTATATAATTTTAAAATACTATAATTGCATATACTTAATAAATATGATATATTGAATGTAATAGTTAAAAACGAGGCGAGTATTTATGGAAATAATTGAAAGTGGAAATGAAATACATATTATTGGAAATGAAATTTCTGATTCAATAGAAAAACTTCTTGATGAAAGAAATAAATTTATTAATCAAGGAAAAAGTGTTTTACTTTCCATAAAAACTCCAGTTTATAAGTATAATCCTAACAGACCAGCTAATAAAGCATTAATAGTATCTGATGAAGATGTAGTTGATATATATGAAACTGATACTACAGATGATATATATAATATTTTATATCACTGCTCAAAAGAAGAATATGATAATAAACCAAGAGTAATTTTAAAAGAAAAAGACCTTGAAAGAATTATACCTGCTATATATGCTTTGCAATCTCAGCAAAATTGTAATTCTATAAGAGTAATTATAGATAATAATAAATCTTTTTCACCTAAGGGACTAGATATAAGTAAACCTCTTACGATAGATGCACTAGCTGAAGCATGTTTTAGTAAAAGTCTAGACAAATGCACTTCAGATCAGATTGATTTTAGCTCAGATTCACCACAATTAACTGATTTATTATTTAAAACAATTAGTCAATATACATACCCTGAGTTACTCCCAGATATATCAAATTATATTAAGCCAATGATACATTTAAGTGATAATAAACAATTAGGACGTTTTATTGTTTCATTAAGAAACTTAAATAGTATTGAAAACTTTGAAGAAGAATCACTAAAATATAATAACCCCGAAACTGATTTGTATGAATTGTCTCTATTAATGAAATTTGCAAAAAATGGACCTGAATTCTATGAATATGTTGTTGATAAAATTAAACCTGAACAATTGACTATTCCAGAAGTACAAGAAGAATTAATAAGATTAAAGCAGAGGAATGCAGCATTTAAAGAAAAAAGACCAACAAGTAGTGAAATAAAAATAACTTCTGATGAGAAAGCAAGAAGAATTATGGAAATTTCAGACAAAGCTGAAAGTGAATTATTATCTGAAAAAAAACCATTTAAAGATAAAGGAGAAAATTAATATGATTTCAAGTAATACATATGAGGAATTATTTGAAATATTAAGTTATATGGATAAAAAACAAGTCATGCAAATTCCAATTGATGTTTTAAATAGGATAAAAGAGGGAAGAAATAGTGATTATAAGACCAAAATAAATAAATATGATCTTTTTAATAAAAATAACATTAGTGATGAAACAATGAGCATGATTTGCTGGCTTGACTATAAATACTGGATGGATGATTCACAAAAAAATGAAATAAAACAGCTAATATTAAATGAAAATCAAAAATTGAATATAGAGAAGAGGAGTAAATATAATCCAGATAATTTATTTAATAATTCACCAAATAATAATATGAATAAATCAGAAAGCAACTCAATTTTTATGATGGTAGAACATAAAGAATCATTTTTTACAAAAGTAATTAATAAAATAAAGAATTTTTTAAATAGGTAATAGAAAAAAGCATTAGAAAATAGGAAAGAGGTAGTAGAATACCTCTTATTTTATAATATATATTATTGCACAAAATCAAAGTTTTGTGCAAAAAGGAGTAGGACAAATATATGGAAGCTCGAGTAACCTCTACTTCCAGTGTTAAAAGCCTCTATCGAAGCCTTTTGACGTTTTAATGTCTATGCCCAAATTATATGTTTTCAT
>CAYYBL010000031.1:0-16064 GCA_964470175.1 uncultured Lachnospiraceae bacterium
CTGACTCTATTGAAGAATACCAAAAAGCAGCTGATTTGAAGACAAAGGAATGCAACCTAACCGAAAGATTAAATGAAATCGAAAAAAATCTTAAGCCATCAATTCTTACAATCCAAGACATTGCAGAAGTTATAGAAAGATGGACTAAAATACCTGTTACAAAAATCACTGAAGCTGAAACAGAAAAACTTCTTAATCTTGAAAAAAACTTGCATAAGCATGTTATATCACAAGATGAAGCAATAACAGCAGTAAGTAAGGCTATACGAAGAAATAGAGCTGGTCTTCAAAGTTCAAAGAGACCACCATCATTTATTTTCGTTGGTCCTACAGGTGTTGGAAAAACAGAGCTTGCAAAAGCACTTGCATACGAAATGTTTGGTAGTGAAGAGAATATAATTAGAGTTGATATGTCAGAATATATGGAGAGTAATTCTACAGCAAAACTTATCGGTTCTCCTCCAGGATATGTTGGATATGATGATGCAGGACAACTTACAGAAAAAGTAAAAAGACATCCATATTCTATAATTTTACTTGATGAGATTGAAAAAGCACATCCTGATGTATTTAACATTTTACTTCAAGTACTTGATGATGGAAAACTTACTGATAGTCAAGGAAATACTGTAAACTTTGAAAATACTATCATTATCATGACTTCAAATGCTGGTTCAAATCTAAATACAAATTCTATTGGATTTGGATCTACAGAAGGAATGACTGATACGAAAAAAATGCTTGGTGCACTTAAACAATTATTTAGACCAGAATTTTTAAATAGAGTTGATGAAACTATAGTATTTAAATCACTTAATTCAAATGAATTGCTTCAAATAGTTGACCTACTTATTTCTAAGACAAATGAAGCTCTATCTTCAAAAAATATAAACTTAGTATTAGATGATGATTCAAAAAAATATCTAGTAGATGTAGGTACTGATTTAAAATATGGTGCAAGACCACTAAGAAGAGCTATACAAAGATATGTTGAAGATGAGATTGCAGAAATGATTTTAAGAAATGAAGTAAACGCTGGCCAAACTATTTATAGCTATATGGAAAACGGAAAACTTAAATTTAAAGTTTAGTATAAATATTTACTTTAGAATGCTTCTTTAAAAAAGAGGCATTCTTTTTTATACTAATCTCTCCCATCTCATCAGTCCTGTATATCTTACAATTAATGCTTTTATACCTCTCTAAAACTACATCATCTGGATGTCCAAATTTATTTTTCTTTCCAACTCCTATGATACAAACTTTAGGCTGTACTGCTTCTATAAAAGCTATACTTGAGGATGTCTTTGAACCATGATGTGGTACTTTTATTATATTAGAATTTAATTTTTTTAGGTCATTTTTATAGTAATTTAAAATTTCTCTTTCTGCTATTTCTTCAATATCTCCTGTAAATAGACTTGAAAAATCATTATTGATGAGCTTAAAAACAAGAGAGTTATTATTTATACTATTTTCATCAATCATTTTTTTACTTGGTGGCCACAACACTTCCATACTTATACTCTTATCAATAGTAAAATTATCCCCAGATTTCAACATTTTTAGTCTTATATTTTTTTCTTTTACTAGCTTTAAAAAATCTGAAAAGTTCTTATTATCTTCATATTGCGTACCTATGAGTACATTTTTAACATTCATATTTTTTAGAATATAAAAAAGTCCTCCCACATGGTCTGAGTCAAAATGTGAAACAATCATATAATCAATCCTAGAGACCCCTCTATCTAGTAAGTATGGCATTACTACATTTTTTCCATACTCTTCTTCTCCTCCATCTATTAATAGATTTTTACCATAGGTAGTTCTTATAAATATGCAATCCCCTTGGCCTACATCCACAAAATGGTAATATTGATTAAAATCAACAAAATCAAAATTGAAAATCATAACAATTATTAGAATAGCACAAATGATTTTAATAAAATTCTTTTTTACGTAGAGCATAAATTTTACACTACTTTTTTTGAAATAAATAATAAGAACTAATATTGATAAATAATAAAGAAAAATAGTTATAATACTTGGAGTTTTAACAAATACTATTGAAAATGGTAAATACTTTAGAATATCAGTTATAGCAAACACTATTCTAATCAAAAATATTTCAACAAATGAAGTAAAAGGAAGTATAATGCTTATGTATCCGAATTACAACAATTGGAACTATGAAAATAGATACTATTATATTGGGAATAAAAAAACTAAATGAAACAGTATTGAATGAATATACCATAATAGGAAATATCATAATCTGAGCAGAGATACTTATAGAAAAAGCATCAATAATATATTTTATGATTTTATTTTTAAAACTAATTTTTATAGAAATAAATCTATTTATAAACTTACTGAAAATTACAATACCGACAGTTCCCATATACGACAGCCACATTCCAATATTATAAATGTTATATGGATTTATAATTATTACCACAAAGAAAGAGAAAGCCATAGAAATATAAAAATTATTTTTCCTGTCTATCATTTTGGAAATAAAAACTAATGATACCATTATACATGCTCTCATAGCAGATACCGGCATTCCAATAAAAAATAGAAAAAACATAAGAAAAATGATTTGAAGAAAATATTTTGTTTTTTTGTTTATAGGTATCTTTTCTATGAGTTTACCAAAAAATAAAACTATGATTCCTATATGCAAACCAGAAATAGCTAATATATGTGAAATATTGCATTCTCTAAAGTTTTCTATTATTTCTTCTTCTAGGTTATCATCTCCAAAGAGTATTCCTTTTAAAAAACTTTGCTCTTTTCTTTCATACATTTTATCTATCTTTTTATATATTCTATTTTTAAAAATGCCACAATAATAATGAAAGTCTTTTTTTACACCCTTTTTTTCTATATAATCTACATTTATAATTCCATATATTTTCTTTGAATATAAATATCTTCTATAATTAAAACCTTTATAATTTCTCGAAACATCACCTTTTTCAACTACACCTTCTACATATACCATATCTCCCGGAAAAAATACTTCTTTCTTTTTTGCATAAAGTATATATTTTTTCATTTTGCTTTTTATGATGTATTTATTTTTATAGGATGTTTCTTGTCTTATAGATATAATTTCATAAAAGTCACTTATATTTTCACTTTCTATTTTTGAATTTAGTGAAAAAAATAGAGCTATGTCATAACATAGCCCCAATATCACAATAAATATTATCTTTTTTATATTAATACCTCGCCTAAACTAATCTTCTTGCTGAAATAAATCTTTGATTATAGTATGTACTTGTATTTAAATTATCTATTACTACGCCTCTTGATGGATTTGCAGCATGTATAAAATTACCATCACCAATATATATACCTACATGTCCCACGCAAGACATACCTGAATCATAAAATATAATAAGATCTCCCGCTACCATATTACTTCTCGCAACTTCAATACCAACTGTACTTTGTGAACCTGTTGTAGCTCCAAGTGTTATTCCAAAATTTGAAAAAACATATTTTGTAAATCCAGAACAATCAAAACCTGTCTCTGGTGATTTTCCCGCATACACGTACCTATATCCTAAAAATTGTCTTGCAAAATCAACTACTTTAGTACCTGTAGTTACAGCAGTTGCATTTATAATTGGTATTTCTACTTCCTTTGCTTCTATCGCTGGTACTACTTCCTCTTTTTTCACTTCTTCTGTAGCTGTTCTTTCTTCTGTAAGACTTCTTGAAGTAACTGTATTTTCTTTTATAAGAGATTTATTAACATATCCAGAAATACTTCCAAATGTAATTTTATACCAATCGCCTTCTTCTCCAATGATATTAACTTTATCATCTTTATTTAAAGAATCTATTGATTCATTATCTTTAGATGGTCCTTCTCTTACAAGTGCTGTATTTACAACTACAATTCCAACTTTATCGCTTTGTCTTTCAGCTGTCTTCGTTTCTTCAGTCGTATTAGTATCAGTATTTACTTCATTACCGCTATTATTTGCATTTTTTGTTTCTTCACTTGTAGTGTTTGTAGTAGTACTCTCCACTTTACTTTCTTCTTGCTTATTTTCTTTTACCACTTCTACATTATTTTTTAAAACTGTAGCTTGATTTGCAAGTCTTTCCCTTGTAATCCATCCTGTTTCTACTCCATTTGAAACCTCAAGCCAATTTGAAATCTCTGTAATTTTTTGTAATTTTGTTCCGGCTTTCACTTCAACATTTTTTTGAGATATAAGTGATGGTGAAACTCTTAAATATAGTGTATTAGTCACATCAAATGATTCTGGTGCAACTGTACTAACTTGAGTATTGTTTTGAGTAGATGTATTATCTGGTACCGCACCAGTCGCATTATTCTCTTTTGTACTTGTCGAAGTTGTTTCATCAAGCACATCATCTATAAACTCTTTTTTTACAAATCCAGATCCATTATCTATAGTAATTTCATACCACTCTCCACTATCTCCAACGATATCTACTTTATCATTTAAGTATATCACTGTGATAATATCTGATGTCGTATTTGCTTCTTTTCTCACTCTCAATGAATCTACATTAACTTTTCCAGTCTTAGCAAATGATGTATTTCCAATGAGAAGTATTAAAATAATAATACTAAAAATCCTTAAAAATTTTTTCATAAGAACATCCTTTTTATTTTTCTTCTATTTTTATGTGATCCTCTTCTAATTGTTCTTTTGTAACTCTTGATGGTGCATTCATCATCAAATCTCTTGCTTTTTTATTTTTTGGAAATGCTATAACTTCTCTTATATTACTTTCACCGCATAAAAGCATTATAATTCTATCTATGCCTGGTGCAGCACCTGCATGCGGTGGTGTACCATAGCTAAATGCTTTGTATAGTGCCCCAAATTTTGTTTTTACATCTTCTTCTGTATATCCTGCAATCTCAAATGCTTTTATCATAGTTTCTTGATCATGGTTTCTTACAGCACCTGATGCAAGTTCTAAACCATTTCCAACTAAATCATACTGATATGCCAAAATATCAAGTGGATCTTTTTCTTCAAGAGCCTTGATGCCTCCTTGAGGCATAGAAAATGGATTATGATTGAAATCAATCTTTCCTTCATCTGTAAGCTCATACATTGGAAAATCAACTATAAAGCAAAATTTAAAACAGTCTTTTTCTAGCAAATCTAATTTATTTCCAAGTTCTATTCGCACCCCACCTGCAATTTTTTCTGCATTCTTTTTCTCATCTGCAATAAAAAATAGTGCATCATTTTCTTTTAATTTCAATTTTTCAAACAACTCTTCTTTTTGGCTTTCTGTGATGAATTTACTTATTCCACCAACAAAATTAGAGTCATTTTCTACTTTTGTCCATGCAAGTCCTTTACCACCAAGCTCATTTACAACAAAATCACTCATCTGGTCAAAAAATTTTCTAGACTTTTCTCCCATATTTGATGTCTTTATAACCTTTACTGTTTTACCAGCAAATGCTCTAAACTCAGTATCTCTAAACACTTCTGTCATATCTTCTATGATAAGTGGGTTTCTAAGGTCTGGCTTATCTATTCCATATT
This sequence comes from uncultured Lachnospiraceae bacterium, assembly GCA_964470175.1. Taxonomy (GTDB): domain Bacteria; phylum Bacillota; class Clostridia; order TANB77; family CAG-508; genus Scatovivens. The sequence continues at coordinate 5,559 of CAYYBL010000031.1, forward strand.
TTTCCATAGCTTCTTTGTATGGTATTCTAACAAAAGGAGTATCACTTACTTTGCAATCAGTATTTTTTCTAAATACTTCTGTAATTACTTTTTCGATGACACCAAGAACGTCTTCTTGAGTTGCAAAGCTCATTTCAAAATCAAGCTGGTAAAATTCCCCAGGGCTTCTATCTGCTCTTGGATCCTCATCCCTAAAGCATGGTGCTATTTGAAAATATCTTTCAAATCCAGATACCATAAGCAATTGTTTGAATTGCTGTGGTGCTTGTGGCAGCGCATAAAATTCCCCTGGATGAAGTCTACTAGGCACTAAAAAGTCTCTTGCACCTTCTGGTGAAGAATTTGCAAGTATTGGTGTCTGGATTTCTGAAAAATCCAAATTATACATTGCATCTCTAAAATCTTTTATTATTTTTGAACGTTTTTTTATGTTTTCATGTAGCTTTGTGTTTCTTAAGTCTAAATATCTATATTCAAGTCTTAAATCTTCTCTTGTAGCTTGTTCTTGAGATTCATCATTTATTTCAAATGGTAATGAATTTCTGCATTTTCCTAATACCTCAATTGTATCTGCCAAAATCTCTATATCTCCTGTAGGAATCTTAGGATTTTTGCTACTTCTTTCCACAACTTTTCCAGAAACTGTGATAGTGCATTCTTTTACTACATCTGATAAGTCGATATTAGATCCTTCATTCACAACTATCTGAGTAATTCCACTTTCATCTCGAAGATCTATAAAAATCATCTTTCCTAAATTTCTGATCGTTTGAACAAATCCTGCAAGCCTGACTTCTTTATCTAAATCTTGTAATCTAAGCTCTCCACACGTATTTGATCTATATTTATTAGTCATTAATATCATCCTTTCGTACAATAAAAATATACAAGTATTTAGATTATATACCATAATCATTTTTTTTTCAATAGAACAAAAAGAACAAAAAAGAAGAGACCCAAAACAATCATCTCTTCAAATTTTTTTTAATAGATTTCTTTTATTCTAGAAACTTTTTTTATTTTTTTATTTGATATCTCAAATGCATTTAAAAAAGCATTTATAGAATTCTCAATTTGAGATTCATTATCTATATGAATGTATCCAAGAATCTCATTTTTTTCAACCTTATCTCCTATTTTTTTAGTAAACTCGAGTCCCGTACCTAAACTAACATATTCATCTCTGTAATACCTTATTGCATTAATATTTTTTGCAAGTACTCTTATCATTGAAACATTTATTTCTGACACATATCCCTCAAATGGTGAAAGAACTGGGACTACATGTAGTGCCTTTTCATGTGCTATACCAATTTTCTCGAGATAATTATTAAATACTTCAAGAGCCTTGCCATTTTTTATAACTTCTTCAATTTTACTTATATTATCTTCTTTTTTAGAAGACGGTTCCATAAGCATTAACATACAATTTCCAAGTGTATATACAAGTTCTTTTACATCTTCATCCATTTCACCACTAAGCGCTTTTTCAGCTTCTTCAAGCTCTAAAATATTTCCAAACTTTACGCCTATTGGTTCGTTCATTTCAGTGATGATACATTTAACACCTTTTGACAAATCTTTTCCCATTTGTACTAAATATTTTGCAAGTTCTCTAGCTTCTTTTAAATTTTTTACGTATGCTCTTTCTCCATAAGTAATATCAAATATAACATTTTTAACACCCATTGCTATTTTTTGACTCATAAGACTAATTGCTATTAATGATGGACTATCATTGCATGCAATATCATTTCTTAGTTTGTATAATTTTCTTTCAAGTGGTGCAATATTTTCTGGTTCTTCGATAATGATAATATCTTTTGTTATATTTTCTCTTATCTTTTCAAAATCTGTCTCCAGTTTGTATCCACCCTTATCCATTATCCTATCAAGAAATCCTATCTCTCTATCTACAATTTTTATGGCAGGATACCCAAGTGCAGTACATATAGCAAGTAATATTATAATAATCTTATCTTCTATCCCACCAATTGGATGAATATCTAATATACTATTTGAAAATTTATATATATCTTGTATTTTTCCTGTTTCAGATATCTTTAATGTCATATGCGACATTTCTCTATAAGAAAGTCCATTTACATACATTAAAGTAACCAATGCAGAAATCTGTTCATCGTTTATTCCATCATTAAAATATTTTTCAACAAAAAAATCAATTTCTTCATCAGTAAGTTCTTCTTTATTTCTCTTTTTTCTAATCAAATCTCTAATATAAATCATCTTTTGTACATACCTCTTAATTTTTAAATAAAATATATCTAAATCCAACATCTGACTTAGAAGAGTCTTCTGGTATTGATTGGAATCCAGCTGGAGTTCTCTGAACTCCTATATAACCTCCAAATGTGTAATAACTATTTTTCCTTAATCCCTCTTCATCTACTACACGTTTTGTCAAATCTTGTAATGAAGTCCATTCTCTAACATTTCCAGATAAATCACATATATTCTTTGCTTTATCTCTACTCGTTGCACCTGTAGGAGCTAGTTCATCATCATAATTTCCAAGAGTTGTATTTTGTGAAAATCCTTCTACTGAGGTATCTATCCATTTTAACATCGTCATCCATGCTCTACTATTCACAATCGTTGTAGAACAATCCTGATATCCATAATCATCTGCAACATTTTTTGACACCTGCACTGCATCTGTCTGTGTAATATTTGTCCATGGCATCTTACCTGCCATACTTGCAGCACTATAATTTCCATTATGTTCAAATTGAGTTGCTTCAAATCTTGAAATGTAGAATCCATAGTACTTTGCAACACTATTTCCTAAGTTTTCAAAATCATCATCATACAATTGTTTATTTTCAAAATCGCCACTTATTAGTTTTCCTGTTTCTACAGGAATCCACACATATTGATTTCCGTATCTGTCTTTTACAACAAATCCATCATCTGGACCTATGCTATCATCTACAGCTGTAAAACCTTCCAATAAATATGGCTCTGATCTTCTTTTTTCTGGTATGCTTGATACTGTAATTGACTTATCAAAAGTTCTTTCATTAACACCGTGTGCTCTAACTATATATTTTCCGTTTTCACTTACATTAATGGTTGCAACACCATCTTGAAAATCTTCTGTTTCACTTATAACCTTTTTTGTCTCATATTCTAAAAGTTGAACTTTAGATATTTCTACAGGTGAATCTTTAGCTGAAATTGAAATTATGACAGTTTTATCATTTTCATCACTTTCTTCATCTAGCGCTTGTGATACCATAAATTCAGGTTGAACTTTTGGATTTACTTCTGTTACAGAAGTATCTGGACTTTGCTGATTAGGATTTTCCATCCATTTGTTAAGATTCAACGCAAAAACTCCCACAACAACTGCCATAATAATCACAGCAATTATAATAAAAGGTAACATTTTTCCACCCATTTGCTTTTCTCCTTTGTTATAAAATCACACATATTATTTAATCATATTAAAATATTTTTTTCAATAATTTAAGATAAAATAAAAAGCCTAAACTTTGTATTAAAGTTTAGGCAACATTTATATTTATTCTGCAGGATAAACACTAACTAATTTTTTATTTTTTCCATTTTTTTCAAATTTAACTTTTCCATCAATTAAAGAAAACAATGTATCATCACTACCTTTTCCTACGTTTTCTCCAGGATGTACATTTGTTCCTCTTTGTCTTACAAGGATATTTCCTGCTCTAACAACTTGTCCATCAGACTTCTTCACACCAAGTCTTTTAGATTCACTATCTCTTCCATTTTTGACACTACCTTGTCCTTTTTTATGAGCCATTTTGATTCACTCCTTTCATTTTCTTATATAAAGCTTTATACTAATTATTTCTTTGATTTAGTTGTAGTTTTTGCTTCTTTTTTTTGAGCATCTACTTTTGCATCTGCTTTTTCTTTAACTTCAGCATCTTCTTTTACTTCTGCTTTTTTATTTTCAGCTTTAGCCTTAGATACTCCACTTATTGATGTAATTTCTACCTTTGTATAATCTTGTCTATGTCCTAATGTTCTTCTTTCATTTTTCTTAGCTTTGTACTTAAAAACTACAATTTTCTTTCCTCTACCTTGAGAAACTACCTTTCCATCAACTTTTGCATTTGCAATATAAGGATTTCCAACTTCAACTTTGTCATCATTTGATAGTAGTACTACTTTATCAAATGAAACTTTTTTTCCAACTTCTTCATTTAATTTTTCAAAAAATACTACATCTCCTTCTGAAACCTTATATTGTCTACCACATGCTTCAATAATTGCATACATTAAAATGCACCTCCCTTTTTGTATACTCGCTAACTTCCAACTTAGGTACTATATAAATAGTTTGAGACCTCAGTTAAGCAGTTTACAGTATAAAATTTTAACACAGAAATAAGTCTTTGTCAAGGAAAAATTAAGTATAATAAGCTTTTTAAGTCTATTTTGATATTAAAGAACAAAAGGGGACATTATATAACATTGAAAAGGCATATCCATCATCAAATGTCCCCGTTTTTTCTCTGTATATCTTATCCGTAACTCACTTTCGTTCGAACGGCTAAGAAATGTTCGACGCGCCAAATTTACGAAGTAAATTTGTGTGCAAATTTGGCCGAAGGTCCTTATTTGATAGGAAATGCTGAGCACTTTCCTATCAAATAACAAATGCCCCACTTACACAGTGGGGCAGTCTTGAGCATTAGCAAAGTGTATAGTTACAATAGTTTACTGGTTACAATTGCTTCTTAATAAATCTTATAACTACTGGGTATCACCTCCAATCCAAAATTTCTGCATGCCTTTTTTTGCGAGGGACTGAGGTGACGAAAACACTTACTTTTGTGGTTTTTAACCATATAATAGTACAAATCTTTTACGATATGTGCCGTATTTTTTCCAGGTCTGAAACCACGCGGAAATTTAAGAATAATCTCATATTCATGGGGTTCTACCTTATGCCCCATATCATGCAATGTTTCTCTTACGTCAGAATTTGTCTTTGCTACGACAAATCCCTTTTTTTTACTCCGAGCGCTTCGTAAGTTAAATTTAATTTGTGAAACCATGTGATCATCTTTCCTCAACAAATCACCTTTCCTTTCAAAACACTCTGCCAAATGTCATGCTCAAGACTAGCTATAAAACCGTAGCCACATCCATTATAACACTTTTTGACAAGTTTTCAACAGTTTACACTCATTTTCTTACAAAAAGCACCTAATTTAGAATACCATAACAACATAATATGGTGTTCTAAACTAGGTGCTTCTGATTTCAAATATTTCTTATATATTATTCTCTTTCTCTTTCTCTGCCTCTGTCTTTACCACCTTGAGGGACTGTCTTGTCATCTTTATGACTTGTGTATTTTTTTGAACTTTTTAATTTCTTTCCTGAGCTTCCTTGAGATTCTTGATATTCTTTTCCTGCATCCTCTGCTTTTTTAAATGCTACTGCAAGTATTTTTGCATTAGTTTCATCTATTTTACCCTTACTACATTCATCAACAAGCGTCGCTCTTATATCATGTTCTTCATTGTCATCATCTGTAGCAAGGAAACGACCTATTACACTTTTTATACTATTACCAATATTTTTAACTACATTTGCCATTTTCTTATACCAATTAAAAAGCTCATTTATCCTTTCCTAAAAATCACAAATATATTATAGCATATTCTCTTAATAAAATCAACACTTTTGTGAAGTTTGCATAAAAATTAGGTCATGTAATCCTTTAATCTCTTACTTCTACTTGGATGTCTAAGTTTTCTCAATGCTTTTGCTTCTATTTGTCTTATTCTTTCACGAGTAACATTAAATTCTTTTCCAACTTCTTCAAGTGTCCTTGCTTTTCCATCTTCAAGTCCAAACCTAAGTTTTAATACTTTTGCTTCTCTTGGAGTGAGTGTTCCCATTACCTCCTCAAGTTGCTCTTTAAGTAAGGTATACGCAGCTGAATCATGTGGTGCTGGAGATTCATCATCAGGGATAAAATCACCCAAATGACTATCATCCTCTTCACCTATTGGAGTTTCAAGTGAAACAGGGTCTTGTGCAATTTTTTGAATTTCCATAACTTTTTCAACTGGTATTTCCATTTCAGCAGCTATTTCTTCTGGAGATGGTTCTCTTCCCATTTGTTGCAAAAGATGTCTTGATGTACGAATAAGCTTATTTATAGTTTCAACCATATGTACAGGTATTCTTATAGTTCTTGCTTGATCAGCTATTGCTCTCGTGATAGCTTGTCTTATCCACCATGTTGCATAAGTACTAAATTTATATCCCTTTTTATAATCAAACTTTTCTACTGCTTTTATAAGTCCCATATTACCTTCTTGTATGAGATCTAAGAAAAGCATTCCTCTTCCAACATATTTTTTAGCTATTGAAACAACTAATCTTAAATTTGACTCTGCAAGTTTTTGTTTTGCTTTCTCATTCCCATCAAGAACTTTTTTTGCTAAATCAAGTTCTTCATCAAATGTAAGAAGTGGTATACGACCTATTTCTCTTAAATACATTCTTACTGGGTCATCAACACTAATTCCTTCCATATTGTTTACATCAAATTCTTCTAATTTGACATCTTCTATTTCATTTAAATCGTCTACATCTGGTTCCTCAAGGTCATCATCTTTTAGTACATTAACTCCACTTTTTTCAAAAGCATCAAAAACCTTATCAATATCCTCTGAATTTGCTTCTCCAAGTTGTGTTGCAAGCTCGCCATAAGTGATATTTCCTTTTTCTTTAGCATTTTTTACAATTTTCATTATTTTGTCTTCTATTACATCTGAAGCATCACCTTTTTTGCTTTTTGTTTCCTTTGGTGTATTTTCTTTTTGAACTACTTCCTCTTCACCCTTTTCTTTCTTTGCTGTCTTTCTAGTTCTTTTATTTTCTACTTTATTCTCATCACCTTCATTTTTTGTTGCTTTCTTTTTTGCTGTTTCTTTTTTCTCAGTTTCCTTTTTTACTGTTTCTTTTTTAGGTGTTTCTTTCTTTGCAGTTTCTTTTTTTACTGTTTCTTTCTTTGTAGTTTCTTTTTTTGTTTCCTTTTTTGCTGTTTCTTTCTTTTGGACTTCCTTTTTTGTTTCTTTTTTTACTGCTACTTTCTTTGTTGTCTCTTTTTTAGCTACTTCCTTCTTTGGTGCTGTTTTTTTCTCTGTTTTCTTTGTTTCTGTTTTTTTTGTAGTAGCTTTTTTTGTAGCTTCACTTTTATTATTTTTCTTTTCCTCTTCAGCTTTATCGCTTTTTTTCATCACACAACCTCCTACTTAATCTTAGTAAGCCTTACAATAATCTCATTTAATTCTTGTCCCAAGCTTTCTAATTCTTCTTTTGTATGCTTCTGTTCAAGTTCTTTTATAATCTGTACTTTTCTTTCGTTCAAATGTTCTTTTTCATAAATATTTACAATGTCTTCTATCCCTTTTTTTACCGATTTTATACCATAATCAGATACTAAAATCTCGCTTACATGTGATTGGATCTCTTGACTTTCAATATTTGAAATTATTTGAAGTATTTCTTCATTTGAATTCGCATTTGAACTTAATATAGTTTCGTATATAAGTCTATTTTCATCAGATTTAAAATCATCTACTTTTATATTTTGAGAAATTGGTTTAAATGATTCTTCGTAATTATTTATAAGAAAATAAATAATCAAATTTTCACGCTTTAATATTGCAGAATCAGTTTTTGGTTTTTTAAAACTTTTTGGAATAGGTTTTACTTCAGGATTATTTGATAAATACGTTTTTCCTTTATTAACTTCTGCATAGATAGCTTCTTTAGAAATGCTATATTGCTTTGATATCTTATCAATGTATATTTCTCTTTCAATATTATTTTCAACAGATGATAATATTTGAGTTATTTCTTTTAAAAAATTTATCTTATCATTTGCATTATCTAGATTGTACTTATTTTTAGCCATCTTTATTTTAAACTCAACAAGAGAAATCGCATTGTCAATAAGCATTTGAAATCTTCCACTTCCGTACTTAATAACGTACTCATCCGGATCTTTTGCATTTTCCATTTGAAGAACTCTTGCATCACATCCTTGTTTTTCAAGTATAGTAAGTCCCCTAAGTATAGCTTCTTGTCCAGCTCCATCAGAATCATAACTAAGAATAACTTGCTTACTATATTTTCTAAGAAGCCTCGCTTGATCATCTGTAAGAGCAGTACCAAGTGATGCAACAACATTATCAAATCCCCTTTGATATAAAGAAATTGCATCCATATATCCTTCAACCAAAATAATATTTTCTTTTTGAGATTGTTTTGCTAGATTTAATGCAAATAAATTCTTCTTTTTTGAATATACTAGATTTTCATTTGAGTTTATATATTTGGCAATCTTTTCGTTATCTTCAAGCTTTCTTCCACCAAATGCTATAACTTTACCAGAAGCATTCATAATAGGAAACATGAGTCTTTTTCTGAATCTATCTATATACTCTCCTCTATCATTTTTATAGACAAGACCAGTAGCAATTATCTCTTCATCCTTAAATCCTGATGACTTAAGATGTTTATATAAATCATTATACTCACCAGAATATCCTATCTTAAAAGCCTTTAATGTCCTATTATCTAGTTTTCTTTTTTTTACGTAGTCCTGTGCAATTTTTGCAAATGGCTTATATAATCTCTCGTGAAAAAATGTCGCTGTTTCAATATTTATTTTATACATTTGACTTTTCAAAGCAGTATTTTTATTGTACTCTGAATTTTCTATTGTTGGAAGTTCTATTCTAGCTCTTTCTGCCAGCATTTCCAACGCTTCTTTAAATGAAATCCTTTCTATTTCGCTTACAAAAGTAAAAACATCTCCACCCTTATGACACCCAAAACAATGAAAATATTGTCTATCTGGTGAAACAGAAAAAGAAGGAGATTTTTCTGAATGAAAAGGACATAACCCAAAGTAATTTCTTCCACTTCTTTTTAATGTAACATATTGGGAAATCACATCTACTATATCATTTGCAGATCTAACTTCTTCTTTTATATCATCAGAATATTGAATCATCTTTTAACCTTTCCTTTTATATATACTCCAAAAATAAAAAAAATCCTTCACTTCTGTAACCTTTTTGTAATAAAAAATAGACATGAAAACTATCATGTCCACAACTCTTTATTATATTTTTTTAATTAGTTTGCTGGAATAAATTTTTTAACAACATTTTCTTCATGCTCTGGATCTTCCATACCAACCACTTTTGGAAGGCCATCATCCATAGAAGCCACATGTGCTTCGTAAGATGTCTCTATCTTATCGTTAACTATATTTTCAACTTCTTCTTTATCTCTATCTCCAACTAAAACTAATTCACTAACTAAAATCTGTCTTGCATTTAGTAGCATTTTCTTTTCTGTAGTAGAAAGTCCTTTTTCCTTTTGTTTGAATGTCAAGTTTCTTACAATATCTGCAACTTCAAAAATATCTCCAGATTTCATCTTTTCAACATTGTCTCTATATCTTTTATTCCACTTCAAAGACATTTCTGTACTATCATGTTCCAATACTTTTATTACTTTTGATGCTGTATCTTTATCAATAATGCTTCTAACTCCAATTTTCTCGGCTTTAGAGACTGGAACCATAACTTTGACTTCACCAGGCATCTTAATAATATAGTAATTTTGTTTTTCATCTAATATAGCTTTTTCTTCTATCTTTTCAATAATGCCTGCACCATGCATTGGATATACTATTTTATCTCCAACATTAAACATACTTTGTCACTCCTCTCCGTAAGTCTAAAAGACTACATAAACATTATACAACAAATAAGTAAAAAAGTCAAAGAAATAGAGTAAGTTTTTTTCATTTGTATTACATTTTTTTAAAAAGTATTGATTTTAGAGTGAAAAAGTATTTTAATATAAGTTTTATATTTTATTTGCTTGTGGAACCAAATCCACCCTTTCTTTTTCCTTCAGCAGCATCATTATCAACAATAAGAAACTTTGTAAATACGACTTGTCCAATGACATCACCTTTTTTTACTTGTATATCATGATCACTGCAATTAAAATATGCAAAATAAAAATGTCCATCATTGTCCTCATTGCCATAATAGTCAGAATCAATAAGTCCCACACTATTAGCCATTAGAAATCCTTTTTTTGGTCCTGAACTTCTATTTAATAGCAAATAACATTCATCTGGACCGCAATACGCTTTTAATCCTGTTGGTATTAATGTTGGTTTAATTCCAGGTACAAATTTAGGTATAGTAATATCTTCTGCAGCTTCAACATCGTATCCAGCTGAATATTTTGTCTTTCGTACTGGTAATTTAATATTTTTATCTTCATATCCCTTTGCAATTTCAAATCCTCTTTCTGCCATTCTTATCCTCCCATTTATCATATTATGTTCCGATTATATATTTTTACAAAATAAAAAGCAACCTCTTAAATTGAAGTGAACCCCTTTTAGTTCACAATAAATAAAAAAGCAGAATATGGTAGAAT
>CAYYBL010000032.1:0-15960 GCA_964470175.1 uncultured Lachnospiraceae bacterium
TCCTTCATCTTTAAAAAATTGTTTATTAATAAAGAAACAAGTACTAAATACATTATACCACTTTTTGCTAATTATTTCAACATTTTATGTAAATATATAGAATAAAAAAATACCAACCACATATGTGATTGGTACCTTTTTACTAGTTTTTATTCTACCTCACTAAAATACTCTTCTATTTTGCTTATAAGCTCTTCTTTTGCCTCTTCTATAGTCATGTTTTCAAGTTGAGCTCCTGCTAAGGTGATATGTCCTCCACCTCCAAGTTTTTCTAAGATAACCTGTACATTTACCTGTCCTATAGATCTTCCGCTTATATGAACCATATCTTCAAATCTCGCCATTACAAACGATGCTGTAATGTCGCTTATAGTAAGAAGTTCATCTGCTGCTTTTGCACAAATAAGATTTGAATTTTCATCATCATCATTATCATATATAGATATAGCTACAGAATCATGTATAATTTCTACATCTCTAACAATTTTTGAAATTATCTTATAACTTTCTAAGTCAGCTTGAAACCATTTTTTTACCTTTATAATATCGACACCATATTTTCTAAGATATGCTGCTGCTTCAAAAGTTCTTACTCCTGTCTTAAATGTAAAATCTTTTGTATCAACCATGATACCACCATACAAGCCTTCTGCCTCAATAAGATTAAGAGTAATATTATCCTTTGCATACTGAATTACTTCGGTTACAAGTTCTGCTGCAGAAGAAGCATATACTTCGTGAAATGAAACGATTGCTCCTTCTATAAAGTCTGGTGACTTTCTATGATGATCTATAATAATCTTTCTATCAACTTTTTCAAGTAACTCTGGAAATTCAACATATGATGACTTATGTGTATCCACTATTACAAGCAATGTATTTTCATCTATCAAATTATTTGCAGAAATTTCTTTTATTATTATGCCTTTGTATTCTTCTTCTGATTCAAGCACATCCAAAAATCTTCCAAGTGATTTTCCTATAGGTTCACTTACAATATTACACTTTTTATCAAGAGATTTTGCTAAGCGATACATTCCAAGTGCTGAACCCATCGCATCAATATCTATGTTTTTATGTCCCATTATAAGAACATTTGAAGATTCTTCTATAGCTTTTGCAATTGACTGTGATACAATTCTTGCTTTAACTTTCGTTCTTTTTTCTACTTCTAGTGACTTTCCTCCATAAAACTTATACTTTCCATTTGCCTTAACTGCTGCTTGATCTCCACCTCTACCAAGAACTATATCCATTGTATTTAAAGCATTTTTATACTTTTCATAATTGGTATCACCTTCATCTGACACTGCTATGCTAAGGGTGATTGGCATTTTATTTTCAACTTCAATCTTTTTTATTTCATCCAAAATACTAAATCGATTTTTCTCAAACTCAACTAAATACTTTCTTTCAAATAAAAATATAAATTGATCTTTCTCTGTCTTAATGATAAGACCACCCGTGTCTACAACCCAGTCTATAATTGCTTTTTCAATTTTAGCAAGAAGCTCTGGTTTTTTTTCTGGCAATATTACCTGAGTTATTTCTTCATAATTATCTATAATAAGCATTCCGATACATTGTTTTGAATTCATGTATGTATCAAAAAGTTCGTTATATCTAGTTTCATCTATAAAATAAAGGAATAAAGTATATTCTTTGCTCTTTCTTCTATTTCTTATCTTCGTAACAGACCCACGTATCTTATAAATCTTGTTTTCTATGGTAATCTGTTTTACTATCTCCTTATCCATTCCATTTTTTTCAATATCTAACTTTATCTCTTTTACTAATAAACTTAAATTATTGGAAATGTCTTTTATATCTTGGAATTCTTGGGTAAACTTTTTACTTCTCCAAATTATATTTCCATCTGTTTTTATTATTACAAGTGGTATAGGAGTGTTTACCAAGTTTTCTTTAGAAGTAGATGAAACATCCGATGCAATGTCCTGAATATGATTTTCAAGTTCTTCCTTCCTCTTATCATTGCTCCAGATAGTATATACTACAACGATTGCAAAGATGATAATTGATGGTATAATCCATGACAAATCATACACGCATAAAGCTATTGACAAAAAACCTATGACTAAAATATATACTATACTTTTTGCCGTTATATTCTTTAAAATATTACCATTTGATTTTGGCATATCTTCTCCTATCTCACAACCTCTGTACTATTCGTACAACTTAAACTCGACTACATATTATAGTACTTTAATTAAGCTTTGTCAAATTATGTAAATTAATTAACGTTTTCTCCTTGTTTTATCCACACAGATGCACTTCCATCTTTACAATAAAATATACCGTTTCCCTCACTATCCACATATACAGTTTCACTCATATTGCCTGTACAATCATAAAAAACAGTGTTTGCCATGTTTTTTCCAACATTCATTTGTATGCTTCCACCATTTTTATCTGTAAGAACTACTGCTAGTCCAGAATTCGGATGATCATAATCGCCTAACCTTGCAAATCCAATTACATTTTTATCGTAGAAATAATCTACTTGATCTCCGTAAGCATAATATTTTCTTACTTTAAGTAAAAGATCTAGCATATCCCTTTTACCAGATATTCCTTTTTCTGGAATTCCATAATAATCTCCATAAAAGACACAAGGAAATCCATCTCTTCTAAGTAATATAAGAGCATATGCTTGAGTCTTAAACCAATCAAGTACAAATGATTCTAATGCTTGACCTGGCTCTGTATCATGATTATCCACAAATGTAATTGTTTTCCATGGGTTGCTTTCTACTAATGTTCCTTGGAAAATCTCTGACATATTATATTCGCCATTACTTACAGATGCCCTAAATAAATTATAATGAAGGGGTACATCAAACAAACTCATACATCCATCTGTATCCTCGATATATTTATTTAGAGTATTTACATTTGCACTCCAATATTCACCTACTGTGAATAATTTTTTATCGAAATTTTTTCTTAAATCCTGAAGCCAATCTGGGAAAAAGCTAGACCTAATATGCTTAACAGCATCTAGTCTAAATCCATCTGCATTTGTTTCATTTAAATACCAGTGTCCCCATGATTTTAATTCATTTACCACGTCCACATTATTTAGGTCTATATCGGCGCCCATTAGATAATCATAATTTCCCTTTTCCTTATCTACATTTTCATCCCAATGCTTTCCGTAAAACTTGTAGATTGCTGTTTTTTTAGTATTTTCGTCCCAATCTATACCATGAAAATGTGTCCAATTCCATTTAAATGATGAATATTTGTCACCTCTTCCAGGAAAATTGTACTTTGTCCATACCTTTATAAGTTTTGCATTTGTTATACTCTCATTTCTATCTTCCTCATTGTCTTGTACTGCAAAAACTTCTTCGGTTTCATCTGCTCCCATCTTATGGTTTAATACTATATCAACTAAGACTTTAATATTTTTTTCATGAAGTATCTTTATCATATCAAGATATTCTTCTTTGGTCCCATATTTAGTTGGTATAGTTCCTTTTTGATTAAATTCTCCTAAATCAAATAAGTCATATACACCATATCCTGTGTCATACTTTCCTCCTGATCCTTTATATGCAGGTGGTAACCATATATATGTAATTCCAATGTTTTCTAAATGTGCAATCTCTTCTGGTAATTTTTTCCAAAGATGTTCCTCTGGTTTAATATACCACTCAAAGTATTGCATCATTGTATCGTTTTGCAATTTTCTTCCTCTTTTCTTTTGTATCTTATTTTTCTATATATAAAGTTTGTGTAGGATATGCTAAATCTATGTTTTCTTTTGCAAGTATATCTAGCAATATGCAAAATATCTCCTGTTTTATTTTTAAATACCTATTATAATTTGCTTCATTAACATAAAGAAATATCTTTATATCAAGTGATGATGCTGAAATGTTATTTAAACTTACTTGAACAGTTTCTCTTATTACATTTTCGTGCGTTTGAAGGGTAAGTTTTAATTGTGTAACAAGTTTTTTTATTTTCTCTGAAGGTGTCTCAAGCTTTAAATTAAGTATACAGTCAAATCTTCTACTTGTAAGTCTATTCCAATTTATAACACTTGTAGATGTTATTACAGAATTTGGTATTGTAACCACTGCATTATTAAATGACTTTATTCTTACACTTCTAAATGTAATATCTATAACAGTACCTTGAATTTCACCTACTTCTATCCAGTCACCAATTGCAAATGGTTTATCAGTAAGAATAGAAGCTCCACTTATTAGACTTTTAACCAAGTCTTGTGCAGCAAGTGCAAGTGCAGCACTTCCAAGTCCAAGTGCTGTAAGTAATCCACTCAAATCATAGCCTATTTCAGAAATTGCTATAAAAATAAATATAATCCACATTACAGCTCTTATAATTTTGCATATAAAAGAATTTACTGTATTGTTTGTTGGATCTGAAAAGAACCTTTTTAAAATTAGTGAATCTGTTTGGACACCATACGTCATAAACCTAAAGAAATAGTATATTCCTATAATTTTAGACATTTTATTAAATACGAATAAAAATTGTTTAACTTCGTAACTTGTTTCTTCAAAACTTCTAAGTGCTATATGAACTGCAACAAAAATACCTATACATAGGAAAAAGTTATTAAGAGGTCTATACATTTTTGATTCTTTAACATTTTTCCTTGACCTTATTATCTTGTAATGAACACCAATAACAATTTTAGCTAATAAATGTCTGAATAAAATAACTCCTATTATAACTGCAGCAGCTACCTGTATATCGAATATTTTAAGCAAGTTATTTGTTTCGGCTATTGAATTAAAAAAGGTTTTTATTTTATCCATCTAACATTTTCCTTTGGTTTATTATTTTTTTACCTCTTCTTTTGTATCTTTTGGTTTATCTATATATCTTCCTCTATAGTAAAAATATGCAAACACAGTTATAATAATAAACGCAGACACTAACTGTGAAACTCTTTGATTTCCTACCATAAGAGTTTCTGATTCTGCCCTAATTGATTCCAACACAAATCTTACTATTGCATATGATCCCATATAGTATAGGAATATTTGCCCTTTATATCTTCTTCTTGATTGAAATACAAGCAAAAATATAAAAATTGCAAGACATAGTATTGATTCATATAAAAAGAGTGGATGAACTTCCTTAAAGCCATCTGCCGTTTCAAGACCCATTCTCAAGAACAAGTTTGTAGGCGTTCCAAAAACCTCTCCATTGAAAAAATTGCCCCATCTTCCTATTGCTTGTCCGAGTATAACATATGGTGATATAAAGTCAAGCATATCAAGTACATCTATTTTGCTTTTTTTGCAATATACAGCAATTGTTGCTAAACCAGCTATGATTCCACCATAAATTGCAAGTCCGCCACTTTTTAAATTGAAAATTTCCCCTATGTGATGAATATAATATCCCATGTTAAAAATTACATAAAATAGTCTCGCTCCAATTGTTCCAAAAACAATTGTAAATATAGCACATTTTAAGACATCTTCGTATTTTATACCATAAGTATTTTTCCTAAATTTCATAAGCACTAAAGCTATAACGATTGCTATAACTATACATATTGCATATTTGTATACAGGAAGGCCAAATATTGTAAAAGCAACCTTGCTTATTTGAAATTTCAAACCTAACCCTGGAAAAGTAATAGTTTGTTTCATCTTTTCTCCTTTTCTTCTTTAAAATAACAATAATATTCCATTATCTCTTAGTAATTATATTTTAAAAAAATATTATTTTCAATACTTTAAAATGATTTGTAATTTAACAAATATTAATATATAATCTTAAAAATTCAACTAGAAAGAGTAATATAAATGGATAAAAATATTATAAAAATTAAAGATGGTATCTACGTACACTATTTGAATAGAAATAATTTTAAGACAAACAATTCTTCTATCTCTCTTATGATACCTTTGAAAAGAGAAAATGCAACAAAAAATTCACTTCTTGTTTATATGCTCATGAGAGGTTCAAAGAATTATCCCAATCAATATCTAATAAATGAAGCTCTTGATGAATTATATAGTTCTACTTTGAGTACCTCTTTTGATAGAATTGGTGATTATCTTTGTCTAAAGTTTAATTTAGAAAACATAGATGATAGATTCGCTATAGATAATGAAAAAATCACAGAAAAAGCCTTTGGTATACTTCTTGATGTAGTATTTAATCCTCTCATGAATAATGATATGTTATGTGATGATTTTCTTAACATTGAGAAAGAGCATCTTAGAAAAATTCTTTCTCAAGAGAAAGATAATAAAGATGCTTATGCATACCGTAGATGTATAGAAGAGATCTTTGGAAATGATGGCTATGGTATAAAACTATATGGATATGATGAGGATATTAATAATATTTCAATAGAAGATTTAAGCAATCATTATAGATGGCTAATTTCCACATCTAGAATTGATAT
Organism: uncultured Lachnospiraceae bacterium; assembly: GCA_964470175.1. Classification (GTDB taxonomy): domain Bacteria; phylum Bacillota; class Clostridia; order TANB77; family CAG-508; genus Scatovivens. The sequence continues at coordinate 6,428 of CAYYBL010000032.1, forward strand.
ATGTTTCTCTGGAAGCCTTGACTTTGATGTTTTTCAAAGAATTATAACTAATAATGATTTAATTAAAAAACTAAAAGACAGGAAAAATTGGAATGTATATTCCACTGCTTTTTCACATTTTGTGGATAAGCCTAAGGAAATATTTGAATCTCAAAATGTAACACAAGGAAAGTTAGTCATTCGGATACTCTGTAGAATATGATAATAGTAAGTTTAATGCTATTGGCGTTGTATTTAACACCATGCTTGGTGGAAGTTCAAATTCTCTTCTTTTCCAAAATGTTAGAGAAAAAGAAAGTCTTGCATATTCCATAGGAAGTTCATACAGTAGACTTAAAAATGTACTTTTCATAAGATGTGGTATTGAAATTTCAAATTTTGATCTTGCAAAAGAACTTGTTTCAAAACAATTAGAAATATTACAGCATGGTGATTTTAATGAAGAACAAATCGCAGATGCAAAAACCTATGCTATTTCCTCTATAGATTCACTGCTTGAAGATCAAATATCTGAACTAAACTTTTATTTAAATCTTGATTTGCAAAATATTAATATCTCCATAAATGATTACAAAAATATGTTATCTGCTGTAACAAAAGAAGACATCATTGATTTTGCAAATAGCATAAAACTAAACACAATCTATTTTTTAAAGGATTAAAAATATGGAAATAATTAAAAATAAACAAATAAATGAAACTTTTTATATAGAAGTTCTAGAAAATGGTCTTAAAATATGTATTGTACCTAAAGAAACTAAGAAAAAGTATATCATTTGGGGCACAAACTTTGGTTCAAACAATAATAAGTTTTATGCAAAAAATGAAACTACTCTATCTACCGTTCCGGATGGTATTGCACACTACCTAGAGCATAAACTCTTTGAGCAAAAAAATGGAAAAAATAGTTTAGATGTCCTTACCAGTCTTGGAGCAGATGCGAATGCATATACAACAAATGATCATACTGCGTTCCTTTTTGAAACGACAAAGAATTTTGAAAAAGCATTGGATGAATTTATGGATTATGTGCAAAATCCATATTTTACACCAGAGAATGTTGAAAAAGAACGCGGTATTATCTCCCAAGAAATAATGATGTACGATGACTATCCTGATTGGAAACTCTATATGAATCTTATGAACTCATTATACAAAAAAAATGAAATGAATATTGACACTGCTGGTTCTGTAGAATCTATAAAGGCTATTGATGAAAAACTACTTTACAAAATATATGATAATTTTTATACTCCAGAGAATATGGTCATTTGCTATGTAGGAAATGATGATCCAAATGAAATACTATCAAAAATAAAGTCTAGAGTAATTATGAAAAAAAGTAATTCTTTTGCTCGAAAATATTATAATGAAGAGCCAAAAGAGCTTGTTAGAAATCATGTGGAAGATAATAAAAATTTAAGTGTCCCACTTATTTGTATAGGATTCAAAGACAATAATTATAGTAAAGACATAGTAAAAAGAGATGTTGCAATTGATATAATAGGAAACTCTATATTTGGTCCATGCTCTGATTTTTATAAAAGACTTTATGAATCTGGAAAAATAACTTCTGATCCGTATATCTCTCATGAATTCGGAGCATCATATGGACATGTAATGATACAAACTCAAACAAGATATGTAGATGACTTTTCTGTTGAAATAAAAAAAGAATTAGAAAAATATAAATCAAAAAAGATTTCAGATAGAGATTTTGAGCGAGCGCTTAAATGTGAATACGGTATTTTAGTAAAATCATATAATGATCCTCAATCTCTTGGAAACATGATACTTACAGAAAACATTAAAAATATAAAGCCATTCGAATATTTTGATGTATTCAAAACAATAGATTTAGACTATGTTCAACAAATATTAACCGAAATTTTTGATGAAAAATATATGGCAATATCAATTATGAAATAAAAGAGGCCATGGACTTTTGTCCACAGCCTCTTTTATTTCAGATTGCTTTCGTAATAATACTGGCTATTCCTTTTATAGCCAAGTATACCAATACTCCAGATAACGTCATGCCGAAAAACATCAATGTGTTTATCAACATACTGACTACGCGATCTGTGTTTTTTCCTTTGAACCGTTTAAAAACGTATACTACGGTAAATGCACAAATCATCGCTGCTTCCAACATGAACAAAACCCAAAATACCTTGTCTATAGTGCTAAATACACTCATGCCCTTCTCCTTTCGGGAAAGTTTCTCGCAAGACATTTCTAAAAATATCAATAAAATGCTGTGAGAAAATTTACGTGCTACACTATAATTATACCACATATTTAGCCTTTTTCAAAATATTCCTTGACTTTTTTGCTTTTTTTTGCTAATATATCTTTGTTGGTAAGACAATTGGTGTATGCGGAAGTAGCTCAGTTGATAGAGCGATGCCTTGCCAAGGCATAGGTCGCGGGTTTGAGCCCCGTCTTCCGCTCCATTATAAAAAACGATAAGAATTATGATAATTCTTATCGTTTTTATTTATTTCAAACATTACTGTTCTTGTCCAAGAAAGTGCTTTACAAATTCACAGTTTTTAAATTCTAAGTCATTTCTTACTCTGTATATAAAGTGTTTTACCATATCTTTTGTAATTCCTCTTGTATGATCAAGATAAAGCTTTCGCATTGATTTTTGCAAATTTGCCATTTTATCTATTTGCATGGCTACATCATAATTATTGTATGCATTTTCTGCTTTAGAAAAATCTATATCAAAAATATATTTTCCCGCTCTAGTATTTCTTATTTGTTCAATAGAGTTTTCTTCTGTTATTTCCGATGCATCTATAATCTTTTTAGGTAATTTATGTTTCAAGATTTTTTCAAAGTCTTCATCTGAAATATTTTGAATATCTCCATTTTTATATATTTCCGGGTAACTATAAATTTTTGTATTTTCTTCAATATCAAATAAATATACCTTTCCATCTAGCACTATATCCATGATAGATTTTCCTACCATAATATGATAAATTCCATCTTCTAATTTCCACTTGTTTTCATCTATATCAAAGTATTTAAATTCATCTTTTGGAATTTCTAATTCTACTCTCTTTTTTTCTCCTACTTCCAGTTCATATTTCCCAAATGCTTTTAATTCTTTATTTGGCCTATATATTTTTGAATTTTCCTTTGAAATATAAACCTCTGCAATTTCTTTTCCCTTTAATTGACCAACATTTTGTATATCAAAATAGATCTTAAATTTATCATCTTCTTCAATAATATCGAGATCACTGTATTCGAAATTTGTATAACTTAATCCATATCCAAATGGATATAAAACATCCTTATTAAAGGTATCATAGTATCTATATCCGACATAAATACTTTCTTTGTATGCACTATAAAAGGCGTTTTCGTTTTGATAATTATAACTTGGAGTATCTTCCATACATAGTGGATATGTTTCAGCAAGTTTTCCGCTTGGATTTACTTTTCCGATTATGCAATTTACCATAGATCTTTCCCCAGCTTCTCCACCAAGGTATCCAGTAATAATTGCCTTTACCTTATCCTTCCATGGCATTGATATTGGTGCGCCATGTGCAAGAACAACTATTACATTCGAATTCACTTTTGAAACTTCTTCAATTACTCTTTCTTGATTTTTTGGTATATCTAAGTCTCTTCTATCTATGCCTTCTGACTCATATTCATCTGTAAGACCTGTAAATATTACTACTTTGTCTACACTTTTTGCAAATTCGATTGCATTTTCTAAAAGAACATTATCATCTTCTAGTGTAGGTACTTTATTATATCCTTGAGAAAAAGAAACTTTATATCCCTCTTCTTTAAACACATGATAAGAGCTCTCAAGTTTATATATATTAATGTGTGAGCTTCCATTTCCCTGATATCTTGGTCTACGAGTCATATCTCCAATAATACCAATTTCACCATCATTTTTTAATGGCAAAATATTATCTTCATTCTTTAGTAGCACTATGCTTTCTTCTTCTAGTTTCATTGCAATATCATGATGTTTGTCTAAATCATGTTCATCTATTTCTGCATCGTTGTTTACTGTTTTGAAAATTAAATCTAGTAATCTATCTATACACTCATCTAAGTCTTTCTCATCAAGTCTTCCTTCTTCTACAGCATTTATTATATCCCACTTAGATAATTTGTCTCTTTCAGGCATTTCAAGTTCATTTCCTGCCTTTATTCCTTTTACTCTATCATTTTCTGCTCCCCAGTCGGAAATAACAACTCCATCAAATCCCCATTCTTTTCTCAGAATATCTACAAGTAGTTTTTTACTCTCTGTGCAATATGAACCATTTAGTTTGTTGTATGCAGACATTACAGAATATGGTTTGGCCTCTTTTATCGCCATTTCAAATGCTTTTAAGTATATTTCTCTTAATGCTCTCTCATCTACCTCAGAATCTATTACTAGCCTTCTATCTTCCTGATTGTTTGCAGCAAAATGTTTTATGCACGTTCCTTCACCATTTTTTTGCAATCCATTTATATATCCTATAGCCATTTTTCCTGTTAGAAAAGGGTCCTCTGAAAAATACTCAAAGTTTCTTCCACAAAGAGGTGTCCTTTTTATATTTATCGCAGGGCCCAAAACAACTTGTACCCCCTCTGCTTTAGCCTCTTCTCCAAGAGATTTTCCAAGCATATAACTGCACTCAACATCCCAACTATTTGCTATACTTGAAGCAGATGGATAGCATACAGCTTTTTCGCTATTGTTTCTACCTAAATGATCTCCATTTTCTCTCTGAATTCTAAGCCCATGAGGACCATCTGATACTTTCATTGATGGTATACCTAGTCTTTTTATTTCATGAGTGTCCCAAAAATCTTTTCCTACCGTAATTCTTGCTTTTTCTTCAAGGGACATTTTATTAATAAGACTTTCGTATTTCATGCATTATCTCCTTAATTTAAAGATATCATACTTATAGCATATTTATTTATTCTTCTCAATATTTGTAATAAAAAGGAAAAAGCCTATTAATTATACCTTTTTTTATTCGTAATTTTTCCGTAACTATTTTATGTTTTTGTAAAGGAAAAGAAATGTATTACTGAAAAAAATTGATGTATAATTTAAAGTAGTAAATGTACGAAAGAGGTAAATATGAGAAAAAAAATAGTCAATTTTTCACTGATACTATTTCTGATTTTTAGCTATATATCAACATCATTTGCATCTACCACAGAATCAGATAATGGAATAATGAAATATTATTTAAATAAATATCATGTGATGGATATAAAAGGATATGTAAACAATAAGTTACATAGTACAACTTTTGCTGATGGCGGTTATATAACATATGTTAAAATAAATGATGGTAACAAAAAAGTATTATTAGATGGTAGAAAAATAGAAGATATTGAATGGAATAGCAGTTGTAATTTTGTAAATGATGGTAATTTTGTACAACTTGTTTATAATGTAAAAAATACATCACAAAAAAATATGAAGCTTTCTGTATCTGGATGCGTAGATGTTCAAATATCTGAAAATGATTATGCAACTATTGAACGTCTTCCAAATGATATGGGATTAAAACTATGTGATGATAAAAATAATATTCAATTTGAGTTTTATGGAAAAAATGTAATGGGTACCTCAGATATCGATAAACTATGGATTGGTGAATATTATAGTAATGCAGGAGATGATAATGATACTGACAATTCAGATGATGAGGATGATGAGGATGATGACACCGACATTTCAGATGATTTTGATAATACTGATAATGGTGAAGATTCTGATGATTATCAATTTGATATGGAAGAAGAAGTAAATTATTATGATAATAAAGATGATCCTTCAAGCTATCTTTGTCATGCTTTTGATTCAAATTACACAGATAATCTAAAAACAAAAGATAGTGCTTTTTCATATTCTTGGACAGATAAAATACTAAAGCCTAATGAATCAATGGATTTTTCCATTTTAATTGGTTTGGGCGAAATAAACATATCTCCAAAAATAACCATGGATGAAAATCAAAAAACTCATTTTACATCTCCTAAAGATATTTCTTTTAGTGGCAATGTAAAAGATGAAGATTCTAATGAAGTGACTCTTTTCTTCAAAGAAGATGGTAAAGAAACTACCTCAGTTAAAAAAACTGGAACCAATTCTGTAGATGCTTCTTTTAAATATGATGTTAAAAACACATCATATGGGAAACATACGTTAAGAATATGGGCATTAGATAATATGCGGTACCCCATCAGAAGTTAAAATCTTAAATTATACCATTGGCGATGCTGATAATGAAGAAGAACAAAGCAATAAAAACACTGTAAATACAACCAATAATTCTTCTACTAATACTTCAAAACAAACAAATACCAAGTCGGAGGAGAAGCAGGCAAAACCATCAAATACAAATAATAATACAAATATATCACCATCACAAAATACTCAAAAACAAAAAAATCAAGTAGATAATACTATAGCTCCTTCTATTCTTCCAAATACAGGGTTACATACTAAAATTATACTTGCTATAATTATTCTTGCTATAGCCAGTACTTCTTTATATATAAAATATACTAAAAACAAAGACTTTTAGATTTTTTCTAAAAGTCTTGATATTTTAGTTTTTTTAGTTTATAATAAAAAAGCAATTTGATTAGGGCGCCTTAGCCAAGCGGTAAGGCACGAGTCTGCAAAACTCTGATGATCGGTCCGACTCCGATAGGCGCCTCCAATAAAAAACGTGTATATTTATATACACGTTTTATTTTACGTTGAAAGAGAAACCTCATAGTTCGTCTTTCCTTCTATTTTCCCATCCGAATATTTGAGCAAATCAACAACTTCCCATTCATACCCCGGAAGAGAAATGAATATTTCCATTTTTCCATCATTGTCTATATCTATATATGTAACATCATCTAATCTTAATAGCACTTTATTTTCTTCTTTTCTTTCATCACCTATCCAATATCCATCTGAAAGTGTAACTAGTGAATCTATTTTTTTATATTCACTATCGTATAAGAGAATCTCTGAACTTGCATTTAATCCTTCACTATTTTGTAATAGGACTATATATTCATCTTTTCCGTCATTATCTAAATCTATTTTATCGGCATCCATGTTTGTATATGACTTATCTTCTAAATTTGGAAATTCGTGGATCCTCATGCTTTTTCTTGGAAATGGTTCAAACTTCTTTGAAAAAGCAAATTCATGACTAACATTCATTACAATACAAGTAAGACCGTGTCCAAGTGGAAATGGATTTTCGTTTTCTTCATCATCAGTCCTTATCCTTCCCTTGCTTGCTCCTATATATGTCTCATTTTCGAAGTTATAGAATGTTCTTTCAAACCTTCTTATCATTTCCTGCTTTGCTTCTTCTGCTTTTTCTGATCCAACTTTATAATATGTAATTCCTCCATCTTTACTCATATATTTCATAGCTAAATAATTGTTATAGAGAAATTGAATCCCTGGATTTAGATTGATTTCATCGCCCTTATAAAGCACAACCAAATCTCCATCATCATTTTGAGCTTCATCTTTCTCATATACAATTTCATCTTGTATGTATTCTTGTATACTAGTATTTTTATCAACATATGTAACTTCTTGACTTTGTTTTTTATCCATATTTAAAACAAAAATAACTATTATTACAAAAATAATACCAATTATCAATCCTAATTTTTTTATCTTCTATGTCCCCCTATTTATTTTATTATAAGTGACTCACCTGTCATTTCCTTAGGTTTTTCTATTTCAAGAAGTTCAAGCATAGTAGGAGCAAGATCTGCAAGTTTTCCTTCACCTTCTGGTTTTAATCTTATTTCTTTTCCCATATCTGAAACTATAGTGAATGGTACTAAGTTTGTAGTATGCGCTGTATGTGGTGTTCCTGTATCATAATTTATCATCACTTCACAATTGCCGTGATCTGCCGTAACAAGTAGGTTTCCATGCACTTCTTTTATTGCTTTCAATATATGACCTACGCATGTATCTACCGCTTCAAGAGCTTTTACCACTGCTTCAAGCGAGCCTGTATGTCCTACCATATCTGGATTTGCAAAATTCAAAATTATTGTATTGTAAAAATTTGAATATATAGCATCTACAACTTTACCACATACCTGATATGCACTCATCTCTGGTTGTAAATCATATGTCTCTACTTTTGGAGATGGTACTAAAATTCTGTCTTCTCCTTCATATTGCTTTTCTTCTCCTCCATTAAAGAAAAATGTAACATGTGCATATTTTTCCGTTTCAGCTATCCTAAGTTGCTTTCCACCCAACTTGCTTATAGTCTCACCGTAATTGTTTACGATTTCTTCTTTCTTAAAAGCAATCTTTACATTAGGGAGAGTCTCATCATAATTTGTAAAACAAACGTAATACAAATCCAATTTTTCTGTTTCAAACTCATTAAAGTCTTTATCTACAAATGTTCTTGTGATTTCTCTTGCTCTATCTGGTCTAAAATTATAAAAAATAACTGAATCCCCATTTTCCACTTTTGCTACAGGTTTTCCATTTTCTTCTATAACGACTGGTACAACAAACTCATCTGTAACTCCCTCGTCATATGATTTTTGAATAGCATCTGTTGCTGATGTATGTATATTTCCTTTACCTCTTACTAGTGCATCATATGCTTTTTCAATCCTGTTCCATCTTTTGTCTCTATCCATACTATAGAATCTTCCAGAAACTGTTGCAATTTTACCTACTCCAAGCTCTTTCATTTTACCTTCTAGTAATTCTACATATTCCTTTGCAGAGCTTGGTGGTGTGTCTCTACCATCTAAAAAGCAATGAACAAATACATCTTTAAAGTCCATTCTTCTAGCAAGTTCAAGAAGTCCATATAGATGTTCTTGATGTGAATGTACTCCACCATCTGATAGAAGTCCAAAAAGGTGAAGTTTTGTCTCTTTTTCTTTACAATTATTTATAGCATTCAAAAGTTCTTCATTTTCAAAAAAGTCACCATCTTCTATTGATTTTGTAATTTTTGTAAGTTCTTGGTATACTATTCTTCCTGCTCCAATATTTGTATGACCTACTTCAGAATTTCCCATCTGACCTTTTGGAAGGCCGACTGCAAGTTCGCTTGCTTGTATCTTCGTTGTTGGATACTCTTCCCACATTTTCCTAAGATTCGGAATGTTCGCTATCTTTACTCCATTTCCATCATATTTGGGATTGTATCCAAAACCATCTAAAATCATAAGCATTGTTAATTTGTTATTCATTTATTTTCTCCTTTGTATTTAGTAATATTTTCAGCACTTATTATATGGCTAATTCCTTAAATTGTAAATCTTTTATAGTTTGTTTAAATACCAATTAGGAATTACATTTTTCATACCATCGTACCAATCATATATATTTTTTACCTTTTCTCTTATAGCATCAACCTTAACTTTCCCAAATGGTGCATCAAAACAAATGTTGTGAAGCATATCACTTGTGATGTACATTGCCATCAAATTCCAAAATTCGTTCGGTACATTGTTTTCAAAATATCCAT
>CAYYBL010000033.1:0-15956 GCA_964470175.1 uncultured Lachnospiraceae bacterium
TTGCAAATTATTATTTAATAAATTTAATAAATTTAATATAAAATTATTATGTTAAATAATCTGAGTTGAAAGGAGGAAACTAATCATAAAAAACGTGTTGTCTTTTTTTCAAACACGAAAAAACAGCAAATTGGTATACATAAAACAAATACGTGTAATCCAATAAAATAAAGGCAAAAATGATTCGCAAAAAGTAACAGAAATGTTATTGACATTTATTTTTTTGATTAGTTTGTAGAAAAATGAAAATTAAATTAGGAATATTTTTTGGAGGAAAATCTGTAGAACATGAGATATCTATTATTACCATGAATCAAGCAATTAATTCTATCAATTTAGACAAGTATGAAATTGTACCTATTTATATTGCTAAGAATGGTGCAATGTATACAGGTGATGATTTATTAGATTTATATTCATTTAAAGATATGGATGTTCTTTTGAAAAGATGTTATAAAGTTGCAGTAGTTAATGATGGAAAAACTGTTAATGTAGTAAGATATCCAACACCACTTATTGGAAAGAAGGTTATTAATACTATTGACGTTGCTTTTCCAATTGTTCATGGAACAAATGCTGAAGATGGTACAATGGCAGGCTTTCTAAATTTGTTAGATATTCCTTATGTAGGACCAGATATTGTATCATCTGGAGTAGGAATGGATAAAACTCTTCAAAAGAAAATTTTAAGAGAGTCAGGAATATCTGTAGTTGATTATCATTCTTTTTATTCAATGGAATATATGAAAGATGATGATCGTATTTTAAAAGAGATTCATGATAAACTTTCATATCCAATGATTGTCAAGCCAGCTAATCTTGGATCTAGTGTTGGAATAAAGAAAGTAAATGATAAAGTTGAACTTCAGGATGCAATTGAAAATGCAATGGATTTTTCTGATAGAATTATAGTTGAAAAAGCTGTTGAAAACTTAAAAGAGGTAAATTGTTCTGTAATTGGAAATTATGCTGATTCAAAGGCATCTGTTTGTGAGGAACCTTTCTTTTCAGATGAAATTTTAAGTTATATGGATAAGTATGTCGGAAATGGAAATTCAAAAGGTGGAACTATAGGAGGAAAAACTGGTCCATCAAAATCAAATGGCTCTAAAAGTAATTTTGGAGATATTGCTGGAAAAAAATTACCTGCAGATATAAGTAAGGAAATGACAGAAAAAGTACAAAATACAGCTAAAGAGGTATTTAAGATACTTGGATGTAGTGGTGTATCAAGAATTGATTTTCTTATAGATACTAAAACAGATAAGTTATATGTTAATGAAATAAATACTATACCAGGTGCTTTGTCATATTATTTATGGGAAGCAAGTGGTTTAAGTTTTGAAAAAGAACTTGATGAAATAATAGATATTGCAATAAAAAAATACAATGAAAGAGAAAAATTAAATTTTTCATATGATCAAAATATTTTTGCATTACAGGGAGGATTAAAGGGTAGCAAAGGCTCAAAAAAGATGAAATCATAATATAGATATTCACAATTTAGCAAAATGGTGTTATAATAACAATTAAATTTACTTATGGAAATTTTTTCAATATATGATATACAAAAATAAAAATATATTGGGGGATGTTGAAATGATTTTTAAGGATTATTATAAGATTTTGGGACTGCAGTCAAATAGAGTTACTATGTCTCAAATTAAGGCAGCATATAGGGAACAGGCTAAGAAATATCATCCAGACATAAATGAAAAATATGAGGAAAGATTTAAGGATATAAATGAAGCTTACAAAATTTTATCTGAAACCTCAAGTAAAAGAAAATATGATAGGCAATGGAATAGAAATATAGGAAAGAAAAGAGGGACTTACCAAGAAACTAGTAGAAAAAAAGGAAGTATTTCACAAGATTTCGCCCAAATGTTTTTTGGTTTTCCATCTTCAAAAGAAGATAATAAAAAGGTGAAGTATGATGAACCTACAAAAGGTGAAAATGTAGAAACAGAAATAAGTCTTTCAATAGAAGATGCATATAGAGGAAAAGAGCAAAGCATTGGGATACGAACAGTTGAAGGAAATTTGAAAAAATTCAAAGTTCAAGTTCCACCAGGCATACAAAATAATGAAAAAATTAGGGTTGTCGGACAGGGAAAAGAGAGTAACAATGGTGGAAAAAATGGAGACTTGTTTATAAGAGTTAAAATAAAAGATAATGATAGATTTAAACTTAAAGGATACGATATTTACTCTGATCTATATCTTTCACCATGGGAAGCAGCATTAAGTACAAAAGTAAAGCTTAATGGTATAAACGAAGATGTTAATGTATATGTACCGGCTGGTATACAAAGTGGTGATAAAATAGAGATAGACAATAGAGGATACAAGGATGGAAAAGGTGGCAGAGGAAAATTAATACTTGAAACAAAGATTATGATTCCAAAAAATCCTTCTGCAGATGAAATGAAATGGCTTAAAAAGATGAATGAAACTTCTAAATTTAATCCAAGAAATGAAAACTAATAATTAGAAAGGGATGTATTTTTCAGTACATTTCTTTTTTTATACAATTTGCATTATTCTTGATTTTTAAGATTATTATATATATAATTGTAAAAGGATAAGATTGTTCATTTTATGGACGATAAAAAGGAGAATACAAATGGATAGTAATTTTCATGGAAAATACTTTAGCATCACGGATGCAGAAGGTTTAAATACTGTTATTTACCTTGTAAATAGAACAGAAAAAGAAATTGCTAAAACGGGTCCAAAATATACTGTAGAAAGAGTTGAATGCAGTGAAGAACTTATAGGAAATACAAGAAAGAAGACTTTTTATATTAAAAATCCTGCACCTGAGGGAAATCCTCTTGTAATTCTGACATTTGGTAAAGAGAGAGTAGTAGTTAATATGGGATTTTTAGATTATGATGTTTTAAAAATATCTAAAAAACCAATGCCAATGAAATTTTCTACATTATATTATGAAGAAGAAACGGAAATAATGGATTTTGAGTACACAAAAAATATGCAAAGACCTATCATTATTTTAGATCCAGTAAATGGTGATGAAGTTAAATCTACACTATACTTTGATGAAGATACTGGAGATGTAAAAGGAAAGTGTAAATTAAAACCACACAAAAAGTATTTTGCATTTGAAATAAAAGATTAATATGGAAAGGAGTGTGTGATACGATTGTTTCACACAACGATTATATGTCTGAAGTAAAAGTTGAGGAAGACGAAAAGGTTGATCCAAAAGTTAATATAGCTTGCGCTTTAATTTCCTTCGAATCAAATACCAGAGATAATCCCTATGGAGGGAACTCTTTAGGTGAAGGAAAGATGTTTGATGGTTTGAGAAGATTTATGGCAAGAGGTTTTCAGGCTGTAAAACTTAAATCAAAAAAGAAAAAGAAGAAGGTATTAGAAGAAGAAAATATTGATGAAGAGTTTGACGATTATTTTACGGAAAAGAAGAAAAAGAAAAAGAAGAAGAAAAAATCTCATATTTCAGAAATATCAGTTGCAGACGAATCATTAAAAAAACATAAGATTAGTAAAGATGAAAAGAAACATAAAAAGCATATATCAAAAGATAGTAGTGATATGTTTAGATAAAATATACGAATGAGAAGGGTGATAATATGAATTTTAGTGAAAAGATATCTTATGCATTAGATAAGATGAAAATGCGTATAATTGTAACTGTTATTTTGTTTATATGTATTGTAATGTGGGGAATTGCACCTTTTACAGCTGCATTCATAGATGCATCGTTAAAAAAAGATGAAGCGGATTGGTGGGATACATTTTTTACAGAATTAGGAGATTTCCTTTTACATCCAGTTAGTGCTTTATCTAAGTCATTACAAAAAGATTACATAGCAACATTTGGTGAGATGATTGGTATTTTTGCTGGAATATTCTTTTTGTTTTTAGTTGTTGGTGTATTTAGAGCATTCCCGACAAATTCATATCAAGGTGTTGAAAGTGGTTCAAGTGATTGGAGTACTCATGGAGAACAATACAAAGTACTTGATAGAAAAAAAGGAATAGTACTTGCTGAACATAATTATTTACCTGTAGATAAACGTGGAAATGTTAATGTTCTTATTGTCGGAGGCTCTGGTGCTGGTAAATCTGCTTCATACGTTATACCAAATGCACTTCAACTTCTTGGTTCTTATGTTTTTACTGATCCAAAAGGTGAGTTGTATGACAAAACAGCAGGTTATTTTAGAGAAAAAGGATATAGTGTTAAAGTATTAAACCTAGTTAGACCACAAAATAGTGATGGATATAATCCACTTCATCATATTACAAATGATATTGATGTTGATATAATTGCACATACAATTGTAAAAGGACAAGGAGAAGCAACTAAGAGTTCAGATCCATTTTGGGATGATATGTCAGAAATGCTTATGAAAGCACTTATATATTATCTGATGGCAACAAGACCACCTGAGGAACAAAGCTTAGCGAGCTGCTCAGAACTTGTTAGATGCGCTAATTCAAGTGGTGGAGATAGTTTACTTTCAAATCTTATGAATGATCTTCCACTTGATCACCCAGCAAGAATGTATTATAAAAATATTGAAATGCTTCCAGAAAAAACATTTGGTTCCGTTCTTGGAACACTTCAATCAAAACTTGGAAAATTTGATTCAAAAGAAATTGCTGAAGTTACATCAACGGATACAATAGATTTTAAGGAAATTGGTTCTAGAAAAACGGTATTATATGTTATTTCTTCAGATACTCACACTGCATATGATTTCTTGCTAACAATTTTCTTTTCACAAATGATTCAGCAAATGTATGATTATGCAGATGAAAAAGGAGGGACACTTCCGATACCAACATATTTCATTCTTGATGAGTTTGCAAATATTGGACAGATACCAGATTTCGATAAAAAGATTTCTACATCAAGAAGTAGAAAGATTTCATTTAGTGTAATATTACAGAATTTAGACCAATTAGAAGCGGTATATAAAGAATCATATGAAACAATTATAGGAAACTGCGATACACACGTGTTTTTAGGATCAAATTCACAAAAAACAGTTGAGTATTTTTCAAAAGCTCTTGGTGAAAAGACAATAGAAAGAGATAGTGTTTCAGTTAACAAAGATAGAGATAATTGGAAAACAGGTAAGAGCGTATCTGATCAGGTTATGGCAAGAGCATTGATGACTGCTGATGAGCTTCGTAGAATGGATGATGATATGTGTATAATATTTGAAAAAGGTATAAAACCAATAAAAGCAAATAAGTATTACTACTTTAAATATCCAGAAGGAAAAATAGTTCAGAAGTATTATTCAGATCACAATGATGTAAATGTTGATAGAGGAGTTTGGAGAAAATTTAATCCATATAATCCATATAGTGAAGAAGCAGAATCTGATGAACGAAATTCACAAAATTTATCACAATCACTTGAGGATTTAGATAATTTATTTTCTGATGATGAAGGGAAGACAGATGATGCGGTAACGACTGAAAACACAAAAGATGCTGCTGAGCCTATTCCTCAAGTAAAATCGGAGAATAGTTCTCAAGATAATAATCATCATATGCATGAAAAAGAATCTAGTACCACCAGTTCAACAAATTATGAATCAAATTTATTAGATATTCAAAAAGAACTTGAAGCTAAGTTTGATGAATTATTTGGTTCAGATGATGATTAATTTAAATAATATAAAAAAGGCTTATTTACAGGATAAAGTAAATAAGCCTTTTTTGTACGATATAAAATGATTTTTTTCTTATCATATTTTTAATTTTAAATTTAAGCCAATTTATAGTTTAGTAAGGTAGTTATATTATTTTTTTAAAAAAACTTCTCAAATTGCATTTTAAAGAATAGCTTTAAATAGGCAAAAAAATGAGAAAAATGTTTTTTATTAATAAAAAAAACATCTGTCTACATAATCTTTGTATCATTAAGACAAGATAATGAAATAATTTTTTTATTATTATGTAATATTTACGTAACACATTTATAATAATTGTAACACAATAAAACGAACAAGGGAAATAAGTGCTTGGTGGATTTTTTGCCTCAAAAAAACAGAGATTTTTTATTAGATTTGTTGTTGTTCAGTTAAATATTATGTATATCAAAAAATATAAAATCTAATAAATGTAAATTCTTGATTTTTATATTTACTTAAAATATAATTCTGTGTTGAGGAGGAGTATTGTTTATGCCAGGATATGCAATTCATTTAGCTATAGCAGAGGAATATTTAGTAAAACATAAGAATAGAATAGAAGATTATGATTCATTTATAGAAGGAGTAAAATTTCCAGATAGTGTTGAAGATAAGAGTCTTACACATTATGGTAAAGGAAGCTCAAATTCTAATTTAGCTAAATTTTTGGAAGAAAATGAAATTGATACAAGCTTTAATAGAGGCTATTTTTTACATTTATTGACTGATTATCTTTTTTATAATAAGTATATCAATTGCTTTTCTAAGGAGATATATAGAGATTATGACTTAATGAATAAAAGTGTGATTGAAAAATATAATGTAAAAATTACGAATGATATTGAAAAATACCTTCATTTTATAGATGAGGGTGAGTATAAAGTTTTTGATTTTGAGTATGCATGTAAAATAATTGATGAGATAAGTTCGCTTGATATAGACCAAGTTAAGAAGGAGATCCATGAAACCCCTGATAAATGGCTAGAATTTCGCAGGATGTAGGTTGCACGAGTTGACATAACCCACTTTTAATGTTAAAATTATGATAGACAATTGTTTTTATTTACACTAAGAAAGGTGGGAACACGCTATGACAAGACTTTTACGGGATGAATTTGAGTTTATAACATTGTCTCTGCTTCGGAAGATTTCCGGGTTAGATGGCGAAACAATTGTCTTAATGAGCTCTGATGAAGAATTCATTGAGATGTACGGGCGTCGCCCGATGAAGCCTGTTAACGAGCGAGTTGAGCTTGCTCTTTCAATCGAGGGAATCGACGCGGTTCTTGTGGACGGCAAGGAGGTTTTTCTTCCTGAAGAGTGTGATGCTGACGAAAAGCCGTATCATGTAGGTTACGTTCCGGGAACGTATGATCTGCTTCATGCAGGACATATAGAGAACATTCTCTTTGCCCGGAAGTGCTGCGATTGTGTTGTTGTTGGTGTCAACTCTGATAGCTTAGTCTGGGCGAACAAGAAAAAAAGAACTTTTCAAACTGAAAAAACTAGATCCTTTGTGTTAAGCCATTTAAAAGGAGTTTCCTTGGTGATGGTTATAGGCACAAATGATAAAAGTTCTGTTAATGACAGTATTGAAGAGTATCTCGGTAGCCCGATGGAAGTTATCATTCTGGGTGATGATCTCAGGGATAAGGACGAAATCAACAAGGTTGGCCTTCCAGAGGGGGTTCGGATTGTTTACACTCGTAGAGAGAATCCTGAACGTTCATCCTCAACTGAGAGGATGCAGGTCAAGGCTTTGTCGGAAAGAATTGCTGCTCTCGAGGAACAGAATGCCGAACTCATAGAGCAATTAAATATGCTCAAAGAACAGGTGGAGGATTGATCCCACCGTGGTAGGAGGAGTCGAAATTTGACTCCTCTTGCTGTAATAATATTATTTTGGAGAATTATATATGGAAGATAGTAAATTTGATAAAGATATAGAAAGGGAAAGATGGAAACTTTCTGATGAGGAATTAAGGCAAAATATTGATGAAATATTTGAAGAACTTAGTATAGGCTGTAAAAGAGAAGAAAAGCCTTCTTTCATTCTTGTTGGTGGTCAAGCAGGGTCAGGAAAGAGTGGACTCGTAGCTAAAAAGCTTATAGAAAAAAAAGCAAATGCTATAATCATCGATCAAGATGAGCTTAGACCTAAATTTCCTAGAGAAAAATATAAACAAATACATGATGGATATACTGAAAGGCAAGAATTTCTTATTTTAAATCCTTATATTGCTGATGTTATACAAGGATTGATAGAAAGAGCAAGAGAAAATGGATATAATATTATTTTAGAGACAGCTTTGCAAGATCCAGCTGCTTTTATAGAAAATACGAAATCACTTAGAGCACAGGGATATTATACAGAGCTTGATGTGATGTCTGTATCTGATGTCGAAGCCAATATATCTATGCTTGAAAGATATTGTTATTATTTATTAAAAGATGGAGAGTGTAGAAGAAATACGAGATTAAATCCAGAGGCGTTAAAAAAACTAAAAGAGAATCTTGGGGTCATATCTGATATGGATATATTTGATGATATATGCATATTTAATAGAGGAGAAAAAAAGGATGACCTTCCAGTAATGACTTATTCTAAAGCTAAAACACCCAATATTAAACCAGTCGATGCATTTGAAAGAACACAAAGAGAATCTTTTAGAACAACAAAAAAGAGTTTTGATCGAAGATATGATGCTACTAAAATGATACTTGAAAGATTTAATGAAACTGATCAACTTGAAAAACTGGAAAGTATAAGAGCTCAATTTGAAGAAGAAAAATCACAAGAAATGGAGTAATGAGATGGAAGCTGATTTAAAAGATTTAATGGATGATGCTATAATTAATATTTCAGAAAGCTTAAGTGAAAAAATAGAATTATACAAAAATCAGAAAAATATTTTAAAAAGAATGGAATTAAAAAAAGAAATAACAAATCTTTTTTTAGATAGAAGAAAAGTATTTTTATTTGATAAAGAAACAATAAAAAAATATATATAATTTAAATCCACAAATTGTTAAAGATTTGTGGATTTTTTAATGTATGTGCCATTTTATAATTACTTGATAAAACTATAAAAATATTGTATAATTTAATTTGAAATTTTTGCGAAAGATTAGGTGTTTCAAATGAAAAAAGGATTAAAATATTCTGCATTTATATTTATTACTGTTGGACTTGTGTCATTATATATTGTTTTAAATAAAGGACACATTGGTACATATGCTCTTGTGAGCACTAATGAAAGTAAAGGAAAAGATGATTCTGCTGCAATAATACCACAGATTTCAATTGAATTAGAGAAAGAGTATATTTCTTCTACTGCGAAAAAGAATGATGATAAAGGTATTTCAGATGTTGAAATTACAAAAGATGGTGAATTAGTGACAGAGGGATATACTCTTACTTCATCAGATGAAAAGATTGCAAAGATAAATGAAGATAATCAAATTGTCGCTGTAAGTGATGGTAGAGCTACTATTACTGCTTCATATGATGGAATTGAAGCAAGTGAAGATATAAAGGTAATTACACCAATAAAATCAATGTCTTTTACGACTACAAATTCTACAGTGAGAGTTGGAAAAGATTTACAAATGAAACTTCAAGTATCACCTTCAAATGCAAGTCTTGATACTCTTTCATATGAATCAAGTGATGAAGAAATTGCAACTGTTGATTCAAGTGGTATAGTTACTGGAGTAGCACCTGGAAAAGTAAAAATTACAGTTTATGATTCATTTACAGAAACAGAGAAAACGGTAAATTTAACTATAAGAAAATAGTTTGAAAGGTAAAACATGGATTTAAAGATAAATGGATATTTAAAAAAATTTAAGGATGAATTTTGTACATGGTTTACAAATGATAGAAAGCTTGCACTTATAGTTTCTTGTATTATGGGATTTATTACACATATTATGATGATTACAAGTACTATAATGAGTCAGGATGGATTATGGAATTCTATAAGATATGCTAAGCCTGGTGATTGGGAAATTACGCTTGGTAGATGGGGTATATATCTTATCGAAAAAATTGATTTTTTTATGGCAATTCCGAGTATTACAACAGTTTTTTGTATTATTATAATGGCAATGACAAGTATGTTTGTCATTGATTTATTTGAAATAAAAAGAAAATATTCAGTTATTATTGTAGCTGTCTTATTTGCAGTAGCACCTACTTTTTTGGTTACTTTGTTATACATATACACGGCTCTTGCTTACTGCATAAATTTTTTACTAAGTATTCTTGTTGTATGGTTTATTTTTAAAATAAAGAATAAGAAACTTGGTTTTTTTCTTTCATGCATTTCATTCATTTTCTCACTTGGGATATATCAAAGTTATATAGGTGTATCTATAGGTGTATTTGTGATGCTATGTATATTAAAGCTTCTTAGAGCTGATGAAGATTATAAAGAAGTATTTATTAACATTATTAAAGTAATGATTACAGTTGTCGTAGCCGCAACAATCTATTATATACTTACAAATTTTATTTTAGCGTTATTAAAATTACAACTAAGCAAGTATAAAAATGCTAATAGTACAAATATTATAACTATTATTGCTGGACTTGGAACATCAATTAAAATGGCATACAAGGATTTTGCATCCTTTTATGTAAGAGATAGGATTATTTATAATACAAATTATCATAGAAATATTGCATACATAATTTTATTTGCTGTAACTGGAGTTTTTTGTATTGATAAATATATTGAGATAGCTAAAGAAGAAATATCTAAAAAAGATAAGATAATAAGAATACTATTTATTTCAGCTTTAATTTTGAGTCTTCCAATTGTTCTCAATGTTATTGATCTAATAGTTCCAAATAATCAGATATATGCACTTACATCAAGTCAGATGATTCTTATGATACCTTTTTGTATAGCTATAATTGAAAAAGTAGATAAGTATTTTATATTAAAAGTAGTTAGTATAGCATCTTGTTTTTATATATTATTTACATTTTATATTACTGATAATGTTTCATACACAGCACTTAAACTCACATATAATCAAGCCTATTCGACTACTATTAGAGCAATAGATAGGGCAGAAAATCTAATAGGATATAAAAAAGATTTACCTTATATGTTTGCAGGTATTGTTGGAAACGACAATTATCCTAGAACAAATAGTTTATACAATTTTACTGCTTGTGATATAGTCAATAATACCGTTTTTCATTACACTTATGGCGGTGAGGTAGCAACTTGGGCTAACTTTTTAAAAATCTTCTTGGGACTTGATGTAAATCTTTGTGATGATAATACATATAAGCTTATTTTGGAAAGCTCAGAATTTAAAGAAATGGGTACTTTTCCAGATCAATCAGCTGTGAAAATAATAGATGGCGTTGTGGTAGTGAAATTTCATGATAATCCACCAGCTCCATAACACGGGAGAGGAAAAAGATGAATAAGGTAGTTTTGATAACAGGTGCGAGTAGAGGAATAGGAAGAAATATAGCCTACAATCTTGCTTGTGATGGATATAGCATTATAGCAAACTATAATAAATCAGAAAATGATGCAAACTCTTTAAAAGAAGAATTAGAGAGTAAAAATATAGAGATATCTTTATATAAGGCGGATGTCTCAAATAAAGAAGAAGTAGAAGGACTTGTAAGATATTCTATAGAAAAATATGGTAAGATTGATATATTGATTAATAATGCAGGCATTACAAAGCAAAAGCTATTTACTGATTTTTCTGATTTAGAATTTGATGAAATTATGAAGGTAAATTTATACTCAGCTTTTTATGTAACTAGAGAAACATTGAAAGACATGATAAAAAGACATTCGGGACTTATTATTAATATTTCATCTATATATGGAATATCAGGAGGTTCTTGTGAGGTACCGTATTCTATGGCAAAAGCTGGGATAATAGGTATGACAAAAGCGCTTGCAAAAGAAGTAGGACCATCAAATATTAGAGTCAATTCTATTGCACCTGGTGCTATAGACACTGACATGAATAATAATTTGACAGCAAGTGACTGGCAAGCGATAGTAGAGGAAACTCCACTAGAAAAAAAGGGTACTCCTTTAGATATCACTAGATGCGTAAAATGGCTTATTGAAGATGAATATACTACAGGACAAGTAATATCTCCAAATGGAGGGCTAGTGATATAAATTATATTTTTTGAGCAGTTCCTTTTTTACGATAGTTTCCGGTTATTATTTTTGGAATGAATCGCAATAATTTATATATTGCGATTTTTATTTTTTTAGAGTATATATAGCTTTTTCTAAGATGTCTTAATGGTTTTTCTTTTATTACAACTAAAGCTGTTTCTGGATGGGTGATTTCAAAAACATAATTGTTACCTTCGTTATCATCAGAATCATCGTTTTCATTCTTAAAATAGAAGCTAAATTTATCGGTGTCTGGAATATCGATATTAATTTGAAAACCAAGGTCGGATTTAGTCATATTTTCTTCTTTTTTATTATCCCAGTCATTTTCAAAAGTATAATTTATGGCAACAGCATTTGATTCATCTTGAAAAAATTTCCCAGTGTAAGAAATCTTTATCTGACTGTTTGAGGTTAGTTTATCAGTATTGAAAAAAATATTTTTGACTAGCTCCATGTTTTACAAAATCTCCCTTTAAATAGTTTTATTAACTTTGCAAATACATTTTATAGTCATGAAAATATTAAATCAATACAATATTAAAATATTACAAAAGGGTTACAATTGTGTAACCCTTTTATCCTCTATATTTCATTTAATTTTGAAACAAAAACTATATATATACTTTTCCGATTATTTTAAAGTCATCTTTATTATGTACCACTATGTCTTTAATGTCTTTATTGTCAGCCCTTAGGACAAATTTTCCATTCTTGTACATAAGTCTTCTTATAAGGTAGGTGTTGTTTAGTTTGAATAGACCAATTGCTTTATTTTCAATTACACCATTAACTTCAATAAAGGCATATTTTCCCATTTTAAACATTGGCTCCATGCTTTCATCAGGTATTTTGTATGCAAATGAAGCATTTGAAAAATCAGAAGGACAAGTAATATATTCATCTATTTGAGACACAGCTGGTATCTTATTGTATGATAAGTGATCTATATAATTGTATTCTTTTTGCTCAGCATTTAATTCTTTGTCGTATGCATTATATAGTCCTTGGTAAGGTATATTTAGTGCTGTGCATATTTCTTTTAGTGCTTTGTGACTTGGATTTCTTTCTCCTTTTTCAATATGTGTAAGGTGACCGATATTTATGTCTGTTTCATTTGCAATTTGGGTTTTTGTGAAACCTTTTTCTTTTCTAATTTTTGAAATCATATCTCCAATCATTTCATCACCTCTTATATACAATTTAATTTACTTAAATTATATATATAAATATTTTTTATGTCTATAGAAAATTTGAAAAAAAGACAAAAAATTTTTATTGCATAAATACTGTAGTTGTGTTAGTATATTTTATGTAAAATAAGGAGTGGGGCTATTCAAATGTCTAGAAAATATAGGAGAAAAAATAAGAAAAAACAAAATAGAAAGAATAAGATTAATACAAGTACAACTACTCAATTGAATATTACAATTGAAGAAAAACCAGAAGAAATTCCTGAAAAGACTCAGGAAGAAATATCTAAATCAATTCATGAACACATTATGAAATATGATGATTCTGGTGAAGATATAAATAAAGTTTCTGCACCGAAAACACTTGAACAGAA
The DNA here is from genome assembly GCA_964470175.1 of uncultured Lachnospiraceae bacterium. Lineage (GTDB taxonomy): Bacteria > Bacillota > Clostridia > TANB77 > CAG-508 > Scatovivens. The sequence goes on from CAYYBL010000033.1 coordinate 13,440, forward strand.
AATTCATGAAAATATTCAAAACTTTGAAAAATCAATGGATAGTGTCGTAGTAGAAACAAAGGAAAGTCTAGATAATGTATTTGAGGAAAAGAATGATGATAATAGTATCTTAAAAGAGGAAGAAACAGCTAAAACTGAAGAGGTTACAAAAGTTCAGGAAATAAAAGTAGAAGAAAAAATAGAGAAAAAAGCCGAAGAACCAAAAGAAATTGCTAAAATTCCTAAAGAAGAGACACCAGAATACATACATGAAATGCTTAATAAAAAGAAAAAAAGAAGAATTATTATTTCTACCGCAGCAGTTTTAGTAATATGTATATCATTATTTTCTACGATGTTTGCGTTTTCAAACCAAGATAATGACAAAATATTGGATAATATTTCAGTAAAAAATATAGATGTTGAGAAAAAGGATTCTGAAGAAGCAAAAAATCTTTTGAATGAAAAATTAGGTATGGAACTTTCAAAAGATATGACACTTGTGCAAGGTGATTATAGTATAGCTTTTAATCCATCAGTTATAGGATTTGTATATGATTTGGATGATGCCGTACAAAGAGCATATGATGTTGGAAGAGATGGAAATATTGTTCAAAACAACTATAGCATTATAAAAACAAAATTATTTGGAAGTAAGATTGATATAAACTATTCATATGATGAAGCTTTGCTTGATAAATATATAGAGGATATGTCACCTAAGATACCAGGTATTGTAATAGAGCCAAGTTATTACATTGAAGATAGTAAGCTTGTAGTTGAAAAGGGTACTGATGGTATAAGGGTTAAGAATGATGAATTAAAAGAAAAAATAATAGATACAATTCTTTCTAGAACATATGAAAATGTTCAAAAAGATGATTTTTCTGAAACTATAGAAATACCTGTAGAAAATGCAAAAGCTTCAAATATAGATATGGATAAAATATATGCAGAAATTCATACTGAGCCAAAAGATGCTTCATATACGTTAGAGCCATATGCGTTATATCCTGATGAGGATGGAGTTGATTTGAAAATCTCGGTAGAAGAAGCTAAACAACAAGTTTTAGCTCAAGATAAACAAGAATATACTTTTGATTTAAATATTACAAAAGCAGCTAAGACAGTTAAAGATTTGGGGACGGAAGCTTTTCCATATCAAGTTTCTACATTTTCTACAAAATATGATGCATCAAATATAAATCGTAGCACTAACTTAGAAATAGCAGCAGGAAAAATAAATGGCACAGTACTTATGCCAGGAGAAGTATTTTCTTACAATAAGGTAGTTGGAAAGAGAACTGTTGAAGCAGGTTATAAAGATGCAAAAATATATGCTGATGGAGGAGTAGTAGATGGTTTAGCAGGAGGTATATGTCAGATTTCATCTACACTTTATAATGCAGCAGTTATGGCTAATCTTGAAATAGTTGAGAGAAGAAATCATTCATATCCAACATCATATCTTCCAGTTGGAAAAGATGCTACAGTTGTATATGGTGTTTTGGATTTGAAATTTAAAAATACTAGAAAATATCCTATAAAAATCACTTCATCAGTTAAAAATGGTGTAGCATCATTTACTGTACATGGTATAAAGGAAGAAAATGAATATGAGATTACTCTTCTTCCTGTCACTACAGCAACTATTCCACATGGTACGCAAACTATACCAGATCCTACTTTACCAGCAGGTCAACAGGTAGTAAAGCAGAGTGGACATGCTGGATATAGGGTTACAACATATATACAAAAAACGTGCAATGGTCAGACAACGAAAGAAGTATTTACGAATGATACATATCAGCCAATGGCTACAATAATTAGGGTAGGAACAGGAGCTCCTGCAGCTGCTCCAGAACCAGTACCAGCACAATAAAACAAAGACATTATTAATATATTAAAAAACCAACCATTAGTTTATACGATAAACTCTGGTTGGTTTTCATTTTTATCATCTATAATTTCTATTTGATAAAGAATTTCGGAATACAGTTTATTATTATCATCTTGCTCGGATAGTCTCTTTGCATCAGATGATGATACAGGATTTCTTATGATCTGTAATAGTTTTCCAAGATTTGCACATAATCCTAAGAAATTGTCTGATGGAAAAGAAGTACTAAGATTATCAAAAAGAGTGCCATTTATTCCTGCTAAAAAAGCATTTTCAAAATTTTTTAAATCTGATTTTCCAATAAGATTGTATATAGGTTCTTGAAGAGGTTTATATATAGATTTAAAATTAGACTTAAAAATACGATTTCCAAAGGCAGCTGATTGATATGGCTTTACTTCTGGCATAGGAAGTCCAAAAGACTTGTATGTGATTCTATTTGAAAACTCATCACACAAAGATTCATCTATTGCAATAAGTCCTCTACAAAAATCCTTTGCAATAACTGTACGTGATACATTGAGTGATAGAATCTGATTATTACAATAACTTATAATTTTCTTTACATCATCATCTGTTTTGGTCATACCTATAAAATAATGTGCAAGTTCATGATACAAAAGAATCCTTTGATCTAG
>CAYYBL010000034.1:0-11287 GCA_964470175.1 uncultured Lachnospiraceae bacterium
CAGTAGCAAAACGACTCTCTGAAGACACTAATTGTATATTATCATAATACTTTGTGGTATCAGCATTCGCAACAAGAATTTCAGATGTGGTAGTTACCTGTGAAAACATGTACATAGTAATTGAGAGTGCAATAATGAATACAATTAGTGAAAACGACATGATAAGTGCTGCTGTAAGATTATCATCCATAACACTACCCCTCCAAAATACTTCAAAAATATCTACTATATAAATACATATTTCTCAAGAATTTTGAAAACACTTCACAAAAACAATATTATTTTTATAAAAGAGGTATGTATGTATGAATACATACCTCTTTTAATCTAAAATACAATTAATCTTAAATAACTAAAATTAGCCATTATTAGCAGCAGCAGGAGTAGCAGTACCACTTTCCTCGTAATAAATAACAATATTTTCTATTAAAGAACTAGCACCTGTATCCAACTGAACCCAATATGTGTGCTTTGCACTTATTCCATTTGATAGTGAACTCAATGCCTTAGTATAATTAGTTTGTCCAGTAGCATCTGATTTTACTCTGTTATTAGTTACTTGTCCGCCTGTGTTTTCATTCTGCCAAGTTTTTGCCTTTGTTTGATCATTAGTACTTGTCACATACGTTAATGTTGGAACCTTTGCTGGTTCTTCTGTATAAGTCTTAGCATTCGCAATTAACTTTTGAATCAAAGCCTTTACTTGTGATCCAGTTTGTTTTCCCTCATACGCTGTAAAGTTTGAATTAAATGCTTGTATTTCTTGTGTATTCATATCTGTCATACTATTTTGAATTGTTGCCTGTGATGATGTATATATATACATACCAATAGCTATAATCAATATTGATAACAATATAGCACCCGCTATTATAAGTGCCTTTGACGCATTCTCCATATGTGTTCCTCCTTAATTTTTCTTTTGATTTTATTTTAACACTATAGTTTTTCTATAGCAACATTAAAAACAATTTATTAATAATTCTTTGCTAAAAATGTCATTTCAGATATTTTCCCTGATTCATGATATTCAACATTTGTACACTCAAAATCAACAGAACCAAAATACTCTATAAATGACTCAATACCTACTGCATCTATTCTTTCCATCTGATAAGATTTTTCATTAAAAATAACTCTTATTTCAATCCTATTTTCATCATCTATGAAAAATCCATTATCATCTCTTTCTACACCATATTTTTCATTATTACTTATGGCTTTATTAATAAGTGTAATCACTTCTACACCCTTAAGTCCAGATTTATTATATGGTGTAAAACTTCTGTTGAAAGCATCTACTTCCAATTTCTTTTTTTGAATTATATTTATATTTACACAAATAACACACAAAATCAATATTAAAATTACTAAAAAAACAATAATATTTTTTTTCATAAGAAATAAAATTACCCTTCTGTTATAACATATTTCCAGCTTTTTTTCAATAGTTACATTCTAATTAATAAATGTATTTTAGAGTTGAACCTGCAGCACCATTATTCTTGTTAGGTCTAACACTCCTACCATCATCAGTTTCAAAATAATTATTGAAACAAGTAAAACTCATCTTGGAAACTCTACCTTCCGAATTATATTCAATTCCATCACATCTAAATAAATATTTATATATCATTATATCATCAACCAAATTTTCCTCATCTGGTGATGCACTTGACATTACACTATAACTTACACCATTATTACTAGCATTAATACTTCTTATTGTTTCGGAAAATTTATCATTGTTATAAACTTGCAAACCACTCTCACTTTCCCAATTTTCACTATTACTCTCTGCACCTAAATCAATATTGGGTATTTCTCTAATACATGTATCCATTAGATCATAAATGTTCTCAAGAAATACAGTAGTATTATTTACTTTCAAATCTTGAATATTATTTTTCTTTACAAGCAATATACTTTTTCTATTCAAACCATCTATCTCTATATTTGGTATAACAAAATGACATAAATCTTTTATTTTTACATCAATAATCACAGCATAACTCGTATTGTACTCTGAACTTAAATTCGAATCATAAGCTAGATTACAAAGCGAAATTATATCACTTATGTTGTTATTATTTCTATTAAAACTTAAAAATCTTGAATTATAAAGCTCTCTACTATTTTGAATTTGTCTTTCATTGTAACTTTCACCTACAGCAGATCCTGCTCTAAAAAGATAAACCATAGAACCAAGTATAAGTACAGCCAAAATAGTAGTTGCAGCAATTATAAGTGCTTTTGAAGCATTTTCCATTTAAAACCTCTATCCACAATTTTACTTAATTTGAGTTGCCACTTGATACCAGACTTCTGCAAAATAAATCGCATTAACCTGACCTGTTTTTTCACTATACTCTATCTTTTGACATGTAAATTGTCTTTTTTTCAAATCATACACTGCATTTTTCCAAATTACTTTGCTTAAAACATCATAATCTATTTTAGAAGGATTAGTAGGAGTACTATTACTATCATACCATTTACCATTATTTTTTACTGTTTTTGTCAATTCATTAGACAACTTAAGTAAATTTGAAATCTTTGTATCACTACCTCCTGTAGCAGCAGCATCTGAATCTTTAATCTTTATAAGGGAATAATATCCATATTTATATTTATCATCATCCTTTAAATCTGGACACTCGTTACCACCAGCAAGTTTATTATCTTCTCTACCAAGCATATAATTTTTGTTATCTGAATCATTTAAATAAGCAATCAATCTACCTCCATTTATTAACGTAGAAACATCCAAACCATCTTCATATGTTGTATATGTTCTACCACTACCAAAGCATCCTTCACCAAACAAATTCTTCAATTTAATATTATTATATTTATATAAGTCATCTGTATCTATAGAAAGAACTGGTACTTCTCTTCCGTTTTTAGGATCAATTCTATAAAATTCTAGTGATTCTTCTAGTGGCTTCGTTAAACTAAGATAGATATTTATCTTATATTCTTTACCTGCTTCCGATGTTCCTGAAAAAAAGCCTGTTCCTTTAAGTTGCTTTCCACTATTTGGATCATTAGTAAGAACATATTTATTGTTGTAGTTCTGAACTTTATTCATACATGAAATGACATCTACACCATACATAAGACTTTTGTCATACACTTCAAATTCTTGATTAAATTTTTGAAGCTGCTCTGTAGATAAATTTTCATCTTCTTGTTCTGGCAATTTACCCATCTGTTTAAAACCCCAGATAACAAGAGCTGCTATCATAAGCGCAAGCATAACACCTGCAGCCATTTGTAAAGCCTTAGACGCATTCTCCATTTAAAAAATCTCCTTCGTATTTTTTTACATAGATTGCATTGCAGAAAATGAATCTGTCATACTTGTCATACCTATCATTACCATCGGTGCAATTAAATAACCTACAAAAAGTACTACCATAGGTGCAAAACCAATTACTTGACCAATCTTAGATTTTCTTGCTATAAGTCTTTCATTACCCTCTCTTCTTTTTTCTTGATGATATGCTCTTTCAGTATCAAGCTCATCAAATGCCTCTCTGATAGGTATCTGTTCAACAGAAGCTTGCAAACTTTCTACAATTCTGATTAGCTGCTGAAATGTCAATTCCTGTTTAAGATCTTCAAGTGCTTCCCACGGACCACTTTCATAGTTATTAACACATCTTGATATTGGTTCTTTAAAGATATTTGCGTATCTTTCAAGCCATTCAAGAATCATTTCAACATTTACCCTTTCAATTTTCATAAGCATAAGAATAATTGTCTGGAACTGCATTACTTCATTTTCCATATCCATTTGTCTCATAATTTTTTGGAAAATCAAAAGTCCAACTGGAATCCCATAACCAGCAACCATAAATACGCACGCAATAAGTACTTCGAACCATTTTAAATACTCCGTTTGTATCAATTGGAGTTTTTCCCAGATTCTATCTGTAATTGTCTCTATCTGATCTTCTGTGCTACCACCATATTCTTCAGAATTTATTATAGCATCCCTTAACTTGTCCTTTGTCACACTTCCATCATACCTAAACTTATCTAGAAAAACATTATCTTTTTTTGTAACTTCCATTGCCTTCTTTTCTTGTAATTCAGACATCGTACCCAACAAATTATAATCAGATGTTGGTTCTGTATATACATAATTAATAGCAACTTTATGACCACCAAACATTATAATAATACCCATTATAAAACCGAGAATAGCAGTCCCTAATCTATTTATGTATAACCACTCCATTTTAAGCTTTGAAGCAGAGTCTTTTAAAAGCTTTACTGTCTTATTGTAATCTCTAGACCCTTTTTTAGGAATGAATAAATCAACAATTTTTTTAATAATTGGATTTTTATACAATTTTGCCTGCCATGGATTATCCATGTTCTTTGCAGTATTAACACTACCATTATCTTTTAGAATACGTACTAAGAAGTATGAAGCAAATGTAAGTACTACAAGTATAATCTGACAATAAAATCCAAGAGTACCATTATAAAATTGTTTTGTAAAAGCAAACTGTCCAATTGCCCAATTTTTCATAACATCAATGAATAAAATTGGCAAAGCAGAAATCATAGATAAACTTTGAAACACATAATCAAGTTTATCCCTCTTTAATATTTCAATCTGCATCTCTTGAGTAATATTATTTAGATTTTTCAAGTAAAGAGATGCTCCATCTTTATCTTTTCTATCACCAAACTCACGAGTTAGATATGATATTCCAGCAAACTCCTTTAAATAGCTATTTGGCGCAATATCATAATACTTTTCAAGCTCCGTTTCTGGATCATCAGAAATAAGTATTTCATAAATTTTTTCGGATTGTCTTGAGACTTCTTTATCATCTTGCTGAGAAACTTCATATATTGCTTCTTCAACCATATTATACTCATGATAAGCGTGTCTTATCTCGGCAAAATAGTCTAATTGTTGTTTTAAAAGCTTATTATCAATACCATCAACCATACCATTAATAAGTGAATCCAAGAAGAAAAATAGGAATAGCATAAGAGAACTCATAAGTAAGAAATTATTTCTTGTAAAAATAATAATTGCAGCAAAAAATGCACTAACTATAGGAATTGCTTTCATCATTATTTTTGAAACTTGTTTTCTTGTGATAAATTCATCCTCTAAGTTTATAATCTCTAGTCTTCTTCTAAGCTTCAAAACATATCTTCTAAGGAAAGGAATATTTTTAGTATGAATATAAAATTTTTGGTAGATTACTTCCATGCTGAAGCTAGAACTCTTTGTACCATGGGTAAGTGATGAAACATATTTTGTCCTTTTACCCATAAGTTTACTTCTAAGAGCTAGAAATACTACGATGATAAGAGCAAAAACTCCACCAACTCCTAATATTAAATATTTAAATATATTAGGATTCATTTGATTCTCCTTTCTCTAATGATTATTCATCTAAACCGTGTTTTTTATGATGTTTTTTTCCATCACGATGTTTATGTTTTTCTGACTTTGACTTTTCATCATTTGATTCTGTAGGTTTAATATCTTTTGATTCAACATCTACATCCTCATTTTTAGCTTCTAAAAGCTTATCTTTTGATTTATCTCCATCAATCTCCTTAATTTCATTTCCATCTTCATCATATTTAGGAGTTTTTGGAGGCTTTATACCCCAATTTCTCTCCAAGAATTGATCGAAAAGAACCATATCTTCATCATTCATATTTTCTCTCATACCTTTAATATTAGCAGGAGAAATTGGATTTGTAAGTACATAAGTATCATCCACAAACTCCAAAACATTTCTATATTTATAAAGCTCTCTATTTGTTTGTTTTGTAAAGTAAATAGTTGCATTGTCAAAGAACTTATCAAACTTTCCTTCAAGAGTTTTTTCATTTCTATGATCAAATGTATATTCATTTTTTTCTTCAACAGGAATACACTCAGTAATTCTCTCTATATAACGTCTTCCTCTAAAGTCTTTGATAAGATGTATATCAAAGTTCAAAACCTGTACAACCTGCTCTGCTGCTGTTTTCTCATCTTTAAATACACCGGCTCTAAGCATTGAGTTACGTAAAGCTGTAACTAAGTCTGGAAAAGTCTTAGCATGGTGTGTGAATAATGTGAACTTTGAAGCAACCTGTGCAGACTGGATCATCCATGATGCAACGGGGTCAGTAGCAACCTCACCTATGATATTAACAGAACCGTCAGTTTTCTTCTGAACGTCCAAGCAGTCCTGACCTGATATAGTTTCAGTCTCACGCATAGAAACTATATTTCTCGTAGGATATATTTTTCTTAAGTGAAGCTCGAACGCCGTCTCAGTGATACGAAGGTTCATTGTCTCATATATATTTTCTATCATAGCCATAAGCATTGTTGTTTTTCCGACAACCCTGCTCACCAGTAAGAGAAATAATTCTCGCACCTTTAACTAAAAACTTTAGAAGATTAATCGTTTCTTCTTTTCCTTTAAATTTAACAATTTGTTCAAGTGTAGCCTTTTGAACGTCGAATTTTCTTACGAAGAATGCCCATGTCTCGCACATACTTGGTCTAACAACAACGACACGAGAACCATCCTTCATTTCATTGATCTTAAATCCGTTTGTATCTGAAAGTTGTCCTGGATTGTTGTATTTATATATATTTTGACATACTCTTTTTAACTCTGCTTCTGTACCAAATGAAAGAAAAGCTAGTCTAATTGATTTACCATGAAAGAATATCCATATTGCATCACATGCTCTTGGAATCTTTGATTCCATAGCTTGTTTTAAATAATCTCCATCAGTCTGTGCAACCTGACTTAAGAATGATTCTGGAAGACCTGATGTACCACCAGAAACACCATCAATATTCATGTCTCTTATTTCATCTATACTACTATATCCTTTATATTTTTGATAAATTCTTTGTACCAAAACTTCAAGCTTATCTGTAAAATCAAGATGAAAATCTTCTTTTGCATATATATCGTCTATCTCTTCAGCAGTAATTACATAACATGGCTTTGTCTCGCCTTCCAAATACTTAAATTTATCCAACTCATATTTTTTTATAAGCTCATTCATTGCTTCATATGAAAATGTCTTTTTATACTCATGTATAATTATATCGAATTTATCTTGTGCTGTAAGAAGAGAAGGTGTATCAAAAGGAATCGCTTTAGAAATATTAGTTTCATCCACGCCATATTCTCTTGAAAGCAAATCGAAAATAAGTTCCTTAACATATTTTTTATCATTTACGTCTCCATAGGTACATCCTTTTAATGCCTTTTTAAGTTCATATTTCTTTGCTCTTCTTCTTTTTAATTCTTCTTCAGAAAGACCTATATCGTATAAGTTTACTTTAGTGATTTCATCAAGTCTAGCTTTGACAAATCTAATCATCTTATCAATAGTAAATGTTTTATCATCTATTTCTTGTTGATCAACTATTTCAGCATTTTTGTTCTTTTTTATCATGTTATAGATTAAATAACCAAAAACTACAACTACAACAAATATACCTAAAATGTTTTTTATAGTCATCTAAAGTTTTCCTCCTTCTTTTGTTTTTACACCTTTAACTTTAACTCTTCTAGTTTTTCATCTATCCTCTGATCAAGGTAACCAAGAGCTTTTAAAAATCTTCCATCCAAATCATCTTTCACTTGTGTTCTTAAAGCTAAATGAGTGAAGTAATCTGAAACTCCTGCCTCACAAGCTCTTTCTTTAAACTGTGGATGATATATTACAGATGGAATTACCCTTCTCTCTCTTATCCTTGAAGAAATATTTTTTGCATTATATTTACAAAATTCATCACAATTTGCAATAAGTGGTACAACTTTTTCTTTTGATATACATTCATTATCTTGTATCATCGTCTGTACATATTCTTCAAGTTGTCTTTCGTTTTGGGATAAAGTATATACAATAACATTTGCTTGTTTTAGAAGTGCTTTTGTAGTATCCATTTTAAGAGTCTTTTGCAAATCTACAAGTACCATATCATAATATTTATTAGCAATATTCAAAACATCTTTATATAACATCATGGACTTTGTATATTCATTTAAGCTACTAGTTTTAAGTCCAGCCAAAACATCAAATTTCCCACCAGAAAAAATAGGTTTCGTATAATTTGTAATAATTTCAGGTGTTACTTGATTACTTGCAACTGCACTTACCAATCCTTCTGCTCCACTTGATATATCCATTTTACTACCAGCTAATTTTCTAAGTGCCTTACTTCCACCTTCATTATGAACATTCCAAAAACATCTTGCCATAGTATCATCGTGAAATGTTGCATCCACTAGAAGTAACTTGTAGTTATGATTTACCCCCATATATCCGCCAAGCGCTGATATAGCAAGTGTTTGTCCTGTTTCCTTTTCACTTCCACTCCAAAAAACTATTATTGCCATTATTTTCTGTAGAGCAATTGCTCTATCCTTTCTCTTTTGTATAAATTATCTCTTAGCTAATACTTTTATTGCTTTTTTTACAGCTCCAACATTTAAATCTTCACCAAAAATCTCTTCTACCATAAAGTTAATACTATCAATATATGTTTTACTAAGTCCCTTAACTTGAATTCTACCTGTAAGCTGATTTTCATAGATTGCAGTCATGTCTTCTGTACTAAATGGAAAGAATATATTTCTTGATTTCCATTTTACAGGATAACGAGATGTCATCTTATCTATATAATCTATTTCCCTATTATCCATATTTTTAGAGATAAGAACCCTAGAAAGAGTAATTGTCTCTGGGAATCTCTTAAATACCTGCAAACCTCTTCTTATTGAATACAAGTCAAGTGATGTTACAAAAAAATGTGGTTCTGTTGGTTTCAAATGAGCATAATAATATCCTCTATATGAATCTATATCGACCAAAATAAAATCATAATCAAGTTTATCTGTCTTTTCTAAATGATTATATGCTTTTATTTGATAAAAAGTTTCAAAGCCAATAGCAATATCAATATTCTCAAAAGATGTAATATATCTTTTAGAAGATTGCATTGCAGGCACAATATACCTTGCTTTTTGGCAAACAGTAGTATCCATGATCAATACCTTGTTTCCCATTATAGTAAGAACCTTTGCAATATATATTAACATACTAGTTTTATCTGTCCCACCGATAAATGCAATCCTCTTCATTTAATCCTCCAAAAATTATTCTTCTGCACTATATCCTGTCATAGTTTCATCAAGTGTGCTTATATAAGCATCTCTTGATTCTTGCATTTTTGCTTTTTCTGTAGCATACCCAGCTGCAACTTGTCCCTCATCTCCTGATGAAGCATCATTAAATATAGCTCTTGCTGACTCTCCAATAGCATTTTTTGTATATTTGTCATAAAATTCAAGTGCAGTCTTTCCTCTCAAATATGCTTTATTTTCATCTTTATTTATTTCATCTACTAGATTGATACCTCTTTCTTTTAATGTATCAAGCAAAGAAATTGTCTCTGTTCTAGGTGTATATGATGGTGTCGTAGAAGTTTGCATACCTGGCTCAATATAGCTAAGTGCATACAATTTAGCACCACTTATCATATATGATTCAATAATCGCACTATTTAAAATCTGCATTTCTGCTTCATTTACTTTAAGCCATATAGATGTTGATGTACATCCAAGAACTTTTTTCTTTGATAATATTATATAATCTTGTCCATTTGTAAGAGCAATTCTTATATCTATATAATCACCATTTACTAGATGTGATGGAAGAGAAATCATACCATACTCTTGAATCCTATCAGTAGATGTAACTGGATCATCTTGATTTACTACCATATCCTTTGTAATAATTGAACCTGCTGGAACACGTGTTTTAAACATAACCTTTTTTGTTATAGGTGCACCAGTTTCATCAACAAGTTGTTCTCCATTTTCAGTTGTCTCATAAAAATCTTCTTCCGTAATCATTTCATCTGGTGATAGTGTAGTTTGAACAGTCTCATAAACAAAATTATCATCAAAATCGACATTTTCACCAGACTCCAAGTCTCTGGTTGCAACCAACGCTGATGATTGTAGACTCGTTAAAGCAGCTATTTGTTGATTTAATCCTTTAACTTGTTTCACCAACATTGCAACTACTACTGCCATAATAGCTGCAGTAATCAATATTCCTAAAAGGAACATGTTCATTGATCTTCTTTGCATTGGATTCATTGCCATAATATTTTCCCTCCCAAATTTACCTATTATTAAAAACTATCATTTTAGCAAATTTTATATCAAATATGCTTAAATATCAATAAAGATACTTGATTGTAACCAAAATTTATTTGGTTTGTAATATTAAAATTATTTTTCCAAAATATATTTGTTTATTGCCTCCAAAACGCCCTCTGTATTATTATCTGAAACAACTTTATCAGCAATTTCTTTCATTTGTGGACTACTATTTCCCATAACTATACCAAGTCCAGCATTTTGAATCATTTCTTTATCGTTAACGTTATCTCCTATTGCCACTACTTCTTCTTTTTTTATATTTAGTTCAGCAAGTAAATACTCTATAGCAGTCCATTTATTTACATTTTCATTTGTAATCTCAGTATAATAGTATTGAATTTCTACATCTTCAGTACCATCTCTTATTTTTTTTCTTGACATATATGAAACATCTAGTACATCTATACCTGATATAACTTTTATTTTCTTTAAAATACTATTAAAAATAAATCTTGAATCATCACAAATAGTCATCTTCAAGAATTTTTCTTTTCCTGTATCTTCAATATATTTTTCAATATTTTGAACAATGTTTATGTGGGTTCTTTTTTCTTCCACTTTTTTTAGGTTTTCTCTACTATAAAAAAGGACATTATAATTCAAAGAGCTTGCTATTACTTCATCTTCAGTATATACATTATAATAAACACTATTTTTTTCACAAATATCCGCAATTTGTAATACTTGTCTTCTACTTAAAAATCTATCGTATATGATTTCTTGTTTTTTTATATCAAAAACCGCAGATCCATTCCCAGATATTAAATAGTTGTCAACTCCAAGCTCAACAGCCAAACTTTCCGTGGAATTAATAGGTCTTCCGTGATGCAAGCACGACCTCTACACCTCTTGATTTTGCTTCAAGAAGTGCCTTTTTAGTATCTTGAGATACTTCTCCATATGAATTTAAAAGAGTTCCATCCAGGTCAATGGCAACAAGTTTATACATATCTAGACCTTTCCACCCATTTTATAATTATTAAACTATACATATTGGATTATATATATTGTAGATTTTTTTTACAATAAATTTAATATTATATTTTGTTAAC
>CAYYBL010000034.1:11387-15358 GCA_964470175.1 uncultured Lachnospiraceae bacterium
ATTATATATATTGTAGATTTTTTTTACAATAAATTTAATATTATATTTTGTTAACAAAAAAAGAATGGAAAACTCCATTCTCTTTTATAGAAATATATTAATTTCATTTTAGTCTTCTGGTTCAATAAGTCCAAAGTTCTTTGAGTCTTTTAGTTTAAAAATAACATTAGTCTTTCCAGTATCTACGTTAACAAATGTATAGAAAATATTATCCTTTTTATTGGCAAGTTTAATTTTTGCATCCTCAAGTGATATTGGTTTTACATCATAATACATATATTTTAATACTTCATCTTCAACTTCATCATTGTTTGCAGCATTTGATAAATTTAATTGTTTTATAGAAGATCCACCCTTTTGCATTCTCTCTTTCTTTGCCTTTGTTTTTCTAATCTGACCTTCTAATATATCTATATCCTTATCAATAGCGGCATACAAATCTTTATCTTCTGTAACAGCTTTGTATGAGTTTCCTCTTGCTACCACATAGAACTCGGCAATTTCCTTTTGAGGATTATCTTTTTTAATGGTAACTGTAGCATCTATGTTTTCATTTTCAAAATATTTTTCTACTCTTACCATTTTCTTTTCAGCATATGATTTTATAGCATCTGTAGCCTTAATTTCTTTTCCAGTAATTGTTAAATTTACCATAATAAATCACTCCTTTTTGATTTAATAAATATTTTATCCTTGGAGATATTATATAAGTTTTTTTTGCAATTTGCAATAACAATGTTCTTTTAAACTAATTTTTCGAATTTATATTCTTTTTCAAGTTTTTCATTTAAATAAATTCTAGAAATAATTTCCAACTCTTTTTTCCCTTCATCTGAAATATCAAATGAAAAAATCTTTTTTTGGTCAGCGTACATGATATATTTTATAGCATTTTGTGTAGCTTCACTCATTTTTATTGAGCTGGTATCCACTTTACTACAACTATCACATTTAAAACCATTATCTTTTATACTAAAATAATTTAGATTTTCTTTTTTCTTGCAAGATACACATTCTTTAGTATTAGGCAGAAACCCCAATATTTTCAAAATTCTAAGTTTAAACACAGATGTTATTAATTCTAAATCTTTATCTGACTCTGAAATCATATAAAGAGTATTTAAATATAGTTTCAAAGTATTGTATGAATTTTGATTTTCAGTAGTCACATCATTTATTATTTTTGTGATATAACTTGCATACGTAAGCCTATCTATATCTGTTCTAATATTATAAAAAAGCTCAATTGTTTCACATGAATTAATTGTATAAGTATCTGAACCTCTAAAAAGAAAGTATTCTCCAAAGCACAAATATTGTGTCCCACTCATAAGTTGGCTTTTCGGCCTTCTAGCCCCTTTTGCACTACAACTTATTTTCCCAAGATTTGGCGTAAGAATAGTAAGCATTTTATCAAAGTCATTCACATTATTTTCCAAAATCACTATACCATTTACTTTAAGATTTTTCATATATTTCCTTTATTTCAACTTAAATTTTTTTACATATAAATCATTATTGGTCCAATCGTTTCTCACTTTTACCCAAACTTTAAGATTTATTTTACATTCAAATCGCGACTCTAAATCTTTTCTTGCTTCGCTCGCTATTTTCTTTAGCATACTACCATTTTTCCCTATAATAATACCTTTATGAGATTCTCTAATACAATAGATTGTTTCAACTATATCATAGATATCCTCACCCTTGGTAGTTTTTCTCGTTTTAAATGATTCTGTTTCAACAAATATTCCATGTGGTACTTCATCATCTAAAAATCTAAGTGCTTTTTCTCTGATTACTTCCTCAGCAATTTGTCTCATTGTTTGATCTGTATATTCATCATCGTTATAATACTTAGGACCATATGGTAATAATTTTAATATTTCATCTAAAAGCGTATCTACTCCTTCTCCCTTTTCAGCTGAGATAGGAACAATTGATTTAAATTCATATTCGTTCTTATAAATATCTATCAAACTCAAAATGTTATCCTTTGAAACACTATCTATCTTATTAATAGCAAGAATACAATTTTTCTTACTCGCTTTTATTTTTTCTAAAATTTTTTTATCTCCATCTCCTATATGCTTTTTCGAAGTAGCATCAACTAAAAATACTATAATATCAACATCAGAAAATGATTTAAATGTTGTATCTATCATGGTATCGCCAAGCTTTGTCTTTGGCCTATGTATACCTGGTGTGTCTGTAAAAATAATTTGATAATTTTCGCTGTTTAAAATACCTTTAATTGCCATTCTTGTAGTTTGAGATTTATTTACAACAATAGACACCTTTTCTTTTATAATACTATTTAATAGTGTTGATTTTCCAACATTTGTCCTTCCAACTAAACACACAAATCCTGATTTAAATTCTTCCATAATAAATCCTATCCTAAAATTTTTGGTATAAAGATAATACTTCCAACAATAACTGAACAAATTGCAGAAAGCATTACTGCACCTGATGAAACATCTTTTGCAATCTTTGCAAATTCGTTATATTCCTTTGTATACAAATCAACTGTTCTTTCAATAGCAGTATTAAACATCTCTGAAACAATAACAAAGAAAATCATACATACTACGATGCACCATTCTATTTCTGTAAGTTTAAATACAAAACCAAGTATCACCACTAATATTGCGACCACAATATCTATCTTTATATTTCTTTCGTTTTTTATACAATATAGTATCCCGGAAATTGTACACTTAACACTACTCAAAAAATTTTTATTTTTCATTTCATTATTCCCTTGTAATTTTTAGTTTTTCAAGAACATTTTCTTCTTTTTTTCTCATTTGTTTTTTATCTTCCTCTTCAATATGATCCTCACCCATCAAATGATAAAAGCCATGTACAATCATATAAGAAAGTTCTCTTTCAAAACTATGACCATACTCTTCTGATTGTTTCTTCACTTGATCGATAGAAATCACTATATCTCCAAGACTTTCTTCATGGTTAATATCTTTAAGTTCAGTTATTTCCCCTTTTTCAAACATCGGAAATGATAGTACATCTGTCTCTTTATCCACATTTCTGAATTTTTTATTTAAATTATGAATATTTTCAGGTGTTGTAAGTGTGACACAAATATAAAGCTTAAAACTCTGCATTTCTTCAATTTCAAAACATTTTGTAATAACTCTATCTATAATTTTTTCCCATTCTTCATTTTTTTCTACACCATCATATTCTATTTCTACAAACTTTCCCATATAAACTTCCTCTTTTTTTATCTACTTATAAGAATACCACCTGTCACCATATAATTCAAGTCATATTATTATAGGAAAAAAAAAAGATCCCTATTGGGATCCTTTTATCTTACCTTCTTCTTTTTTGTATAAAACCCGACAAAAAATGAATCATATCCTACAATTCTCTTCATAGCGCCAAGTTCACACAATTTATTTTTGTAAAAGTTTCTAACTTTATTATATTTTTCGTATTCTAATGCAGTATCTGAAAGTTCTCTTTTCAAAGACAAAATTTCTTTTTTCTCTGGTGATGTGGTCTTACTGTATGCATCCCAAAACTTTTTGTAGCTTTCTCTTTCTTCTATATTGTTCCAATATACTTTTGTAGATAAAAGTTTTACATTATAATCTTCTATAAGTTTTAAAAGCATCTGATATGCAGATTCTTTTTTATCTGGATTTGAAGATCTTACTATGAGATTTCTAGTATCTCTTAAAAGTTTGTTGTAACATTGCTCTGCTGCAACAAGTGGCAAACTATGAGTGAATAATGTTCTGCTAAGTCCTAAAAGAATCATGTTCTTTTCTAGGAATTCTCTTTCATCAAGCTTTCCAACAACGTACTTTTCATATTCTTCATAATCATCTAAAATTTTCTTATATTTTTCTTCACCATTAACTTTTATTTTGATTGGCAATATATTTTTTATGTAATCTTCAAGTATTGAAAAGATATTTTTATAAATATCAACTTGATTT
>CAYYBL010000035.1:0-14896 GCA_964470175.1 uncultured Lachnospiraceae bacterium
CATCTATAAAATATGGAAACTTTATCACAGCTCTTGTTAATTTCTTAATAATTGCCCTTTCCGTATTTTTAGCACTTAAAGCTATAAATTCATTCAACAGAAAAATGGAAGCAATTAGTCTTGGTCAATTAGATAAATTAAGTAAAAAGCTAGGAAAAGGTCAAAAAGAAGAGCCTGAAGTTGAACCACTTACAAAGATTTGTCCTTTCTGCTTGTCAGAAATAAAATATAAGGCTACAAAATGTCCTCATTGTACATCAGATCTTACAAAAGTTGAAGAAGCAAAATAAGGAATTTCTTACAATATAAAAAAGAGATATTCTTTGCCAAAAGAATATCTCTTTTATTCTGTTCTTTTCTTTACAATTTTTAATCTTGAAAACTCTTCTCTTTCCCTTTCTTCAAGTTGCTCGGCTATATCTTTTAAATTCCTTTCCATTTCAGGAATAATAATATTTTGCAAAGCATTTGATCTTTTCCTTACTTTTTCTACTTCTCTTTTAAGTCTTAGAATTGTAGTATACAAAAGTGCGTATTCTATAAGTTTTTCTTGAATTTTATTAAAATAAAGCATTGCTTCATCTACTTTATTTGTGGTATTAAAAAAGCCATAATCTCTTTGGGCTATTTCTTGTTTATGAACAATAGAGGGTATCTCTACACCCATAAGTGTAACATTTTTTATATCTATGTAATTATCTATTTTTACACCATTTGCTATATTAATAAAATTATCTATGCCAATATCAATATTTACTTCTTTTATAAGTTCCTTCCCGTATCCAATCATGTCATATAGATCTTTTTCTAGATAGCTATATTCTTCTTCATATTTTTCAATTTCCTTTGTAAGAATAATCCTTTTTCTTTCTAAAAGTTCATACCCTTGCAAGGAACTATCTAAGGAATCTTTTAACTTCATCATATTTGATTTTGTTGGCAAATACTTATTACTCATAGTTTATCAAGCTCCTCTTCAGGAAGTAACTGAAGTACCTCGAGTGCTATATTTAAGGTATCATCTATCGTTCTATTTTCAAATCTTCCTTGTTTTAAGAATTTTTGCTCAAAAGCATCTCCAAATTCGATATATTTTTTATCAACTTCAGAAAGATCAGCTTCACCTAGAACTTTTGCAAGGGCTCTTACATCTTGTACTTTTGAATATGATGCAAATAACTGATCTGAAATTTTCTGATGATCATCCCTTGTATATTCTTTTCCTATACCATCCTTCATTAACCTTGAAAGTGAATCTAAAATATTTACAGGTGGATATATATTTTTCTGATATAGCTCCCTTCCAAGAACTATTTGTCCCTCTGTAATATAACCTGTAAGATCTGGTATAGGATGTGATATATCATCATTTGGCATTGTAAGAATTGGTATTTGTGTAATTGATCCATTTTTATCTTTTAGCATTCCCGCTCTTTCATATATCGATGCTAAATCACTATAAAGATATCCTGGATATCCTTTTCTGCTTGGTATTTCTCCTTTCAAAGTTGATACTTCTCTTAGAGCTTCCGCGTAAGCAGTCATGTCTTTAAGGATAACCAATACCTGCATATCAAGTTCAAAAGCTAAATACTCTGCACATGTAAGTGAAACTTTTGGTGTAAGTATTCTTTCTATAGAAGGATCCGTAGATAAATTTTGAAATAAAACAACTTTTGAAAGTACTCCATTTTCACCAAAACTCTTTTTAAAGAATTCTGCTGTTTCATATTCTGCACCCATAAGGCCAAATACTATTGCAAAATTATTATCATCTTTTATATTCGCTTGTCTTATTATTTGCTCTGTTAGATCATTATCATTTATACCACTACCTGAGAAAATTGGTAATTTTTGTCCTCTTATAAGGGTCATTAGCCCATCTATCGCTGATATTCCAGTTTCTATATAGTTTCTTGGATATTTTCTCGCGATAGGATTCATTGCTGCACTATTTATATCTTTTTCAACATATGATGTAAGCTCTCCAAGTCCATCTATAGGATTTCCAACGCCATTAAAAATCCTTCCCATACAATCTTTTGAAAGCTTTACTTTTAATGGCTCACCTTTTAATTCTGTCTTTATTCCATCTATGTTTATTCCATCTGTACCTTCATATACTTGGATAACGGAAATGTCATCATTTAGTATTATTACATTTCCTATTCTTCGGCTACCATTTTTTAGTATGAGCTCTACTTGATCATTATATGCAATTCCTTCTGGTGTTTTGAGATACACCAATGGTCCATCTATATGTTCTAGACCCAAATACTGAGTTTTCATTATGTATGCTCCTTATATTCCTCTGCTAAAGAATTAAGTTTTTCTTTTGCGTACTTAGTAAATTCATCGTATTTAAATATTTCTTTGTTTGTAACGTTATATTTTAGTTTTATATACTCATCAAAAATTAATGTTTCTTTTATCTTAGAATATGGTATTCCTTTTTCTACTAGCTCATTTGCCCTTTTGTATATGACAATAACTGACTCCATCATTTTGTACTGTTTTTCTATTGGCACATAAGTATCATTTTCATTCATTGCGCTTTGTTGAAGGAAGCCTAGTCTTAATACCCTACAAATCTCAAGTACAAGCTTTTTCTGGTCAGAAAGAACATCTTGTCCTACAACCTTTGCGATTTCTTGAAGTTCTCCTTCCTCTTGCAAAAGTTTTACTATCTCTAATCTATAATCCGAAAATTTTTCATTAATATTGTTTTCATACCAATCCTTAAGACTTTCTACATATTCACTATAACTTATCTTCCAATTTACAGCTGGATAATGTCTAGAATATGCCAAATCTTTATCAAGTCCCCAAAATACATGTACAAATCTTTTTGTATTTTGAGTAACTGGTTCTGAAAAATCAGCTCCTTGTGGAGATACTGCACCAATCACACTCACAGAACCTTTATTTCCATTTAAAGATTCTACCATTCCTGCTCTTCCATATACCATTGAAATTCTTGAAGGCAAATATGATGGATATCCTTCTTCCGCTGGCATTTCTTCAAGTCTTCCAGAAATTTCTCTTAAAGCTTCGGCCCATCTCGATGTAGAATCAGCCATTATAGCAACATTATACCCCATATCTCGATAATACTCTGCTATAGTAAGTCCTGTATAAATTGATGTTTCTCTTGCGGCAACTGGCATATTTGATGTGTTTGCAATAAGAATAGTTCTTTCCATAAGTGGTCTACCATTTTTAGGATCTACTAGTTTTGGAAAGTCCTCCAAAACCTCTGTCATTTCGTTTCCTCTTTCTCCGCAACCTATGTATACTATAAGATCCGCATCTGACCATTTTGCTATTTGGTGTTGAAGCATTGTCTTTCCTGTGCCAAATCCACCTGGAATCATTGCTGTACCACCTTTTGCAATAGGAAACATTGTATCTATAATTCTTTGACCTGTAATAAGCGGTATACTCGCAGGTATTCTTTCTGAATATTCCCTTGCTATTCTTACTGGCCATTTTTGTATCATTGTAATATTATAAGTTTTTCCTTTTGATTCATATTTTGCAATAACATCAGTTGCTTTATAGTCATCTTCTTCAGCAATGTATGTGATTTCACCCTCGTCTTCAAATGGATTCATTATCTTATTTACGATACTTTCTGTCTCTTTAACCTCTCCAAGAATCGTATTTTTTTTGATAACTTGTCCGATTTTCATTTTAGGCTTAAAATGCCAAAGCTTTTCATTTTCTATTGCATCAATGTTTATTCCTCTTTTTATAAAATCGCCAGAAATATCTTTTAGCCTTTTAAGTGGTCTTTCAATGCCATCAAACACATTTCCAACAAGTCCCGGTCCAAGTGAAATAGAAAGAGGAGCTTCTGTACCAATTACTTCTTCTCCAATTTTAAGGCCTGATGTTTCTTCATAAACTTGGATTATTGCAATATCTTTATTTAATTTTATAACTTCTCCTATTATTTTTTCATTTCCTACATAAACCATATCATGCATCGCGAAATCCCCTTCGCCTTTTGCCTTTATTACTGGTCCATTTACAGAAATAATTTCTTTTATTTGCAATTTTTACTCCTCTATAAATGTATTTTTTTTATCTTCTCCTCAATGTTTGTTTTCAATGTGTTATCAATGGATACTTTATCTGTATTATTTAAAAGAATAACCCCACCGATATAATCATTATCTATTTTTTTAATTTCCACATCGTACTTTGCTTTAATTTTTTCTCCAAATCTCTTTATATCATTTTCCGTAATATATATAATTGATTCTTCTTTTCTCTGTATCTTTTCAAGCACTTTTTCAATATTAGAAAATAAATATTTCTCGTATTCGTCATCATCCGTATACTCACAAAATCTTTCTATTATTTCCTTATGAAGATTTAATATTAATGTATCTTCAAATTGCCTTTCTTTTCTTTTTGAGTTCATTGAATAATTGTAAATTTCTTTGTTATATTCTTTTTCAAGCTTTGCAACTTCTCTTTTATATTTTTCATCGAGAGTATTTTTGTATTTTTCAACTTCTTCATTTACAATTTTTTCTATACTTGCATCATTTTCATTTTTCAATTTCTTAAAATCTTCATTTGCAGAATTAATACAATTCTTTTCAATTTTATCTAATTTTAATTGAGTATTATCTTCCTTCATAATCCCTCTTTATTTTGTATTTGGTATTTTTATAATAAGTGGAAAATCATTCTTTTGAATAATTTTATCTATTTCTTCATGGCACAAATTATAAACATCTTCTGTAACATTTATTATGCCTACATCTTTGTCATCTACAAGTTCGTTTAATTTCATTATTATATTTTCTGTTTCATCAATAATAAATGACTGAATACCTGCAAACCTAAGACCTGCTCCTATATCATTATTTCTACTTATACAAACCATCCTCATAGTATTTCTCTCTTTTAAATTTTATTTAAAATCATAATTGAAATAATAAGTCCATAGATTGCAATACCTTCAGCAAGTCCTGCAAATATTATCGTTTTTCCAAGTAGTGATGGATCTTCACTCACAGCTCCTACAGCACTTGAAGCAACCACTGCAACCGCAATACCAGAGCCAACACAAGCAAGGCCCGTTGCAAGTGCAGCAGCTATCATACCTATACCAGTTGATTCACTGTTCTTTGCATTTTCTTCTGTTGTTTGGTTAATACTATTTACCTGTGTTTGCATTTCCACTTTTGCATCTGTTACTGCTTCAGCAACTTTTTGTTCTACAATAGCATTCACATCATCTTGTGTAAGTGTATTAGTATTTCCTTCCTTTGCTGCTAGACTTTTTGTACATATGATCATAGTAAATGTCAAACTCAATAATAAAATCATTACAAAAATTTTTCTTTTCATTTTCTTACTCCATATTAAATTTTTTCTTTTAACGGCTTATATTCTTTGCCATTCCCCATGTAAAATCTACTAAACAATTCATAATATTCTAATCTAAGCACTTGTATTGCTACTATAAGTCCTTCAAGAACTATTACAAGAATATTTCCAAATATCTTAACTGTCAGACTTCCTGCTCCCGCAAACATATCTGATAATATGTACACTGCCATACAAAGTCCTACGTGATTTATTGCAAATGCTGCAATTCTTACAAACGAAATTGTGTTACTTGCAAATGAAAGAAGTATCTCTACAACCTCAAATATTCTTTCTGCTATCGAACTCTTTTCCTTTGATTTTTGTTTAAAAACTTTTTCTGCAAGTACATCTTTGAACATTATAACTGCGAGTGGCAATATTATAAATATACTCATTATACTAAAGGATACTATCATCTTTCCATTTTTCAAGTAGTAAATTCCTGAACCTAATACAAGTATATAAAAAACCAGTCCTGCTATACCATTTGTGTCGAAAAATATTTTTTGTTTGTCTTTATTTTTTATTCCATTCTTTATATTTAATATCATTGCTGAAATTATTAATACTACACCTATCGCAATTCCATATATCAGCATTGTCTGAATATTATCCATAGGACTTATTAGAATAGGCTTTAATATATCTTCACTACCAAAAACGCTTCCATATAAAAAACCAAATATTATTGCTGAAATTCCTCCTGCTTCAAAAATCGGTCCCATTGATACTTTTTTCTTAGCAAGTAACAAACCAATTAGAAAAATAACTAATCCCTGTCCAACATCTCCAAACATGAATCCAAATATTAAAAATGCTGTAATTGCAACAAAAGGTGTTGGATCAAGTTCTGTATAATTAGGAAGTCCATACATTTTTATTAAAGTCTCAAATGGTTTAAAAATCTTTATATTGTTTAATTTAGTCGGTGGAGTACTTGCAACTTCATCGTGACTTTTTACCGCGTATTTTACATCTCTCTCATTTACAAGTTTTGGCAGCAAAACATTTAATTCCCTTGCTGGTATCCATCCGATAATATAGAAAAGTCCATTTTCATCATAAGCCATATATCTTTTTACATTATTTATTTTGATATAAAGATTTAATTCCTCATATAATTCAATAATTTCATCTTTATAATATTTCAAAATATGGTTTTTTTCTATTTGAGTTTCATTTATCTCTTCTTCGAGTCTTTCAATCTCTTTTTTTGATTCTAGCCATAGCTTCTTTGGATTTCCTTTCATCTCTTCTGGCAAATAAAATCTTTCAAATTTAAATAGATTGAGATAACTATCTACCTTTGCACTATTTTCTCTTGTTGCAACACAAATTATCCAAACATTGTCCTCTTCATCAACTGATATTTCATATATAATCGCGTTAAGATTTACAATACTATTTTGCAACCTGTTTATGTTTTCTTTCGCTATTTTTCCATATCTAAATTTTACATACTCCATATTGTATAAAGCATCTAAATCAATGTCTAAATCCTTTGTATCTTTCACAAGTAATTCTTTTTTCTTTTCATCTTCATACTTTTTATTTAATTCATTTAGTTTGTTATCAACAACAAGAAGATTATCTGATATATCTTTTAATTTAATTTCTATTTCATCTGTAGTATATTTAAAACTTTGTATTTCTTCAGAATCATCATATTTTATTTTGCATTTATCAAGTAGATTTTGGCATTCTTTTAGTAATTCTTTTGCTTTTGAATCATATTTGAAATTTGTAAGCTTCCATCCTTTTTCAAATACCTTTGCTGCATCTTCTGTCTGAATGCCACTATCTAAAAGATATTTTTCAATAAAAACATCTATATTCTCTTCTTTTCCTGTGATGCTAAGCAGCTTCATTTTTTCAACAGCCACTCTTTGATCCTCCTAATTAATTATTTTCTCTTGAATCTTTTCTCTATCTTGATGGTACCTAATACCTTCTATAATATTAATGATATTTCTTATCTGATATTCTAGTAGATTCATAAAACTGATAATTATTGCTACATTAAATTCTTGGGTTTTAAAAATATTATAATTTTCTTTAAATAGAAACCTATCTATATCGTGCATAATTGTTTCTTCATTTTTTATAAAATCGTATTTTATGTTAACTGTTTTTTTAAAATCTTCAACGCTTTCGGCCAATACGAGCTTTTTAATTTCCGATTTATTTAATTTATAATTTACAGGTATAAGTATATCTAACATCTTTTTTTCGCTATAATTAAAATACTTTTTCATTCTGTAAATCCATGAAATATTTAAAAAGTCTATTTCATATCCATATAGATTTCTAATAGTAGTATTTCCCTTTGAATATTCATAAATATCTTCGAAAAAATATCTATCCACACTTTCTTCTATTTCATCCAAGTTTTGCTTCGCATCATTATATTCTGGATATTTATTAAATATCTTTTTCAGTCTCGTTGTTGACATAATTCCTGCAAAATCTTGGTAATTCATTTTATTGTTTAGCTTTTCTATTTCTTTAAAATTATTTTTTATAAAATTTTTCCATTCAGAATTCTCATACTCAATCGGAATCGTATCTTCTGTAACAATTTCTCTAAGAATATTTTTTATGTAAATTATCTCATACTTTTCTAAATGTTTTTTTAAATATTCTTTTTCCTTTTTGTTTATATATCTTTCAATCTTTTGAAAAGCATAAATGTATATGTTATTTAATTCCTCTTCTATGGCTCTTCTATGCATGTTTTCATTTAAATTTTTTAACATAGGGAATTTTATTTTTAAGTAAGAAATAACATCTTTTAAATTTGCCTGTGACAATAACTCATCATAATCATATTCATTTAGCATACTCGCATACATCTTTTTTAATTTAGTTTGTAATGCTGAAAATTTTGCTCCACAAATCATATTTAATTTCCCTTTTTTATTTCATCTATACATTTTTCTATTATTCTTTTTTCATTCTCTTTATATATCCTTGAAAATTTTTCTATGTCATTTTTATATACTTCATCTATTTTGTTTTTTTCTTCTGTAAATTTTTCTGTGAGATTTTTACGAACTCTACCTATCCTTTCATCGTATTCTTTATCTAGCTCTAATTTCTTCACATAAAAGACTTCCATTGCCTGATCTTCAATATGTCCTTTTCTTACACGTTCTTCTTCTACAATTTTTTTGGATTTCTTATCTATTTCTATTATTTTCTCAATAATTTTTTCCTTCATTTTTTCCCCTATTTTTGATCTATTTGTTTACATAAATCATCTGCAATTTCTTTAGTAATAAAATTATTTTTTTCCATTTTATGTATAACTTGTTTTTGTCTCTGTTTAGAAAGTTCTGGATTCACTGTTGGTGAATATACAGATGGAGCATTAGGAATTCCAGCAAGAAGTGTTTCTTCATATAAATTCATTTCTTTTGGTTCTTTTCCAAAATATCCTTTTGATGCATCATAAAGTGAATAATATCCATCTCCATAGTAAATCGTGTTTACGTATAATTCAAAAATTTCTTCTTTGGAATAATTGTTTTCTATATCTTTTGCCACAAAAATCTCTGCAATTTTTCTAGTAATTTCTTTTTTCTGGTTAAAATATATATTTTTTGCAAGCTGTTGTGTGATTGTGCTTCCACCTTCCGTAAAATTCATGTTTTTTATATCAACAAAAATTGCCCTGCATATGGAGATGATATCAACTCCTTTATGTTTAAAAAATCTCACATCTTCTACTGAAATCACGGCATTTATGTAATCCTCATTTATATCATCATATTTCACGTAATTCTGTTTTTCCGCAATGATTGCATCTATTTTTTCCCTTAATGGTTCTTCCTCTAAACAGTTTTTGTATAATTTATTACCTTGATATATTGCTACTGCTACGCACACAGCTATCACAAGCAAAAAACTGAAAAGGATCTTTCGTAAAAATTTTTTCACCCTATATCTCCATTTAATCAATACTACGATAATCATATCACTAATAAATTTTATTTCAAGAACAAAAGGGGACATTTTAAATAAAATATTATTAAATGTCCCCTTTTTTTCTCTGCATAACTTATCCGTACCTCACATTCGTTCGAACGGCTAAGAAATGTTCGCCGCGCCAAATTTACGAAGTAAATTTGTGTGCAATACTGAGCCGAAGGCTTTTATTTGATAGGAAATGCAATTTCCTATCAAATAAAAAAAAGACAATTTATAATTTAAAACTCAAAATTATAAATTGCTTTCTTTGAATATTATGTTAACATCTGATTGTTAAAAACGTAGATTTTCCAATTGTTTAAGCCTCATTATTTTTTCTTAAAATTAAATAATTTCTTGTAAGTAATTCTGCCGGATGAATAATTCTTCCTTTTTCTATAAGTCTTTTTATTGTACCATCTATTATTAAGACCATGCATTCATCTAAACTTTTTTTGGACAATTCTCTCTCTTCTTTTATTCCCGGTTCATCATCACTTCTTAAATCTTCAATTTTATCTGCTATAAAAATAATTTTTGCTAGATTATCCATTTCAAAAAATGTTTCAGTATGATAGCAAATAGCTTTTTGAATTCTTTCATTTAATCCATACTTACTCCCTGCAAGGAATCCACCGAGTTTGCCATGTATAAGCTTATGATTGATTAGTTCAATTTCATCAAAAACTATTCCATTTTCATTTGCTATTTTTAAAGAATCTTCATATGAGATCTCTTTTGCCATATCATGTGCAAGTCCTGCTAAGGCTGCTTCATCAACATCTTCATTGTAAAACTCAGCAAGGTCTATTGCTTTATTCATCACACTTATGGAATGATAGTATCTTCTTTCGCTTAAAATTTCTTTTAAATCCTTTTTTATTTCTTCAATTTTTTCCACAGTTTCCTTTTTTAGCATTGTTTTCTCCTACTAAAAACCCACAATTTGTACGCAAGTTGTGGATTTTGTCTTATTAATTATTTTCTTTTAATTTTTCAATTTCTTCATAACGTTTTATTTTAGCTGTAGTGGTCTTTATGAAATCCTCATCTGTAAATATCATATTTTTTATATGTTTGTATGTAGGAAATGTTTTATTTATTTCCTTTATTTTTCCCCATACGATATCTTTTACTTCTTCTATATCTTTGCCCGTATACATTCTATCGACATAATCTTTATCATATTGTACTTTCACGGAAACTATTATATCATCATCCTTAGGAAGTGCATATACCATTGATTCTTTAACTTCAGGAAGTTTATTTATAATAGCTTCCATTTCTTCTGGATATATATTTTTTCCATTCTTT
Organism: uncultured Lachnospiraceae bacterium; assembly: GCA_964470175.1. Classification (GTDB taxonomy): domain Bacteria; phylum Bacillota; class Clostridia; order TANB77; family CAG-508; genus Scatovivens. The sequence continues at coordinate 10,672 of CAYYBL010000035.1, forward strand.
GCAATGATAACATTTTTCTTTCTTCCTGTTATAAATAAAAATCCATCTTTATCTAAATAACCTATATCGCCTGTATAAAAATATCCATCCTTGAAAACTTCTTTTGTTGCTTCTTCATTTTCGTAGTAACCAAGCATTACATTATCGCCTTTTACTGTAATCTCTCCAATACCAAGATCATTTTTATCTACAATTTTAACATCTACGCCAAGCATTAATGGTCCTACTGAACCTTCTCTTAAAAATCTTGCATTTTCTCCCGAAATAACTGGTGAAGTTTCAGTAAGTCCATAGCCTTGAACAACAATGATTCCAATATCATTTAAAAACTTCCACGCTTCTTTGTCTAGCGGTGCTGCCCCACTTACTATATATCTCATTTTTCCACCAAGCGCATCAATAATAGATTTAAACACTTTTCTTTTTAATGCTCTTGGCTTCACAACCTTTCTCATAAAGTTCACTTGTTTCATCTTGCCTTGTTTTTCTATTTCTTTTATTATTTTTTTATACATTGTCTCTATAAGAAGTGGAACACCTATAAATACAGATACACCATATTCTTTAAGGTTCTGTGAAATATATCTAAGACCATCTGGAAATGCCGTACAAGCTCCATAACTAAATACAAATAAAGTTCCATTACATCCGAATGTATGATGCATAGGTATAAAAGCAAGATTTACATCTGTTGGATAAACCTCTTCTGTATGATGCATTGTACACATATCAAACGCTACATTTCTATGTGAAAGCATTACCACTTTTGAATTTGCACTAGTTCCTGAAGTGGCGCAAAGAACGCTTGGTTTATTGTTATCTATCTCGGCATTTTCAAAACTATTTTTTCCATTTTTTCTAAGGTTTCTTCCTTTTTCAATAAATGAATAAAGACCTTCTTTTTCATTTTTATCCATAGAAACAAAACTTTGAACTGATGTACCTTTTCTTGATTTTATGTTCATTACAACTTCTTCTGATTTATCATCATAAAACAAAATATCAACATTTATTTTTTTTAAAGAATTTTCTGTTTCAAATTCTTTAAGTCCTTTATCTAAAGGTACAACAACCATGTTTCCTAAAAGCGTTGTTATGTATACAAGAAACCACTCATATGAATTACCTGCTATTATTCCTATTTTTTTATCTTGATATCCAGCATCATAAAAAAACTCACCTAGACAGTTTACATCTTCTAAAAAATCTTCAAATGTTATCTTTTTATATGTTGTGTTGTTTTTGGTTTGTTCCTTGGTAATAAAAGCATTATTTTTTGCATATTGGTGTACTACGTGATACACAAGCTCTTTTACATTTTGAAAATCTGGATAATCCATAAAATATTTTTCTTTCATTTTGTAGTATGCTCTCCTTTCAACTTTATACTGGCGTTACTTTTGCCACAAGACCAAAGGATAATAGCATCATAATTATGCTTGCTATAAATACTCCTAAAATTATCACTAAAAAACTTTTTTTCCTATTTAATTCAAGGGCTGATGCAAGTAATGATCCTGTCCATGCTCCTGTCCCTGGAAGAGGTATTCCAACAAAAAGAATTAATCCAAAATATCCATATTTTTCAATTGTATCTTTGTGTTTTTCTACCTTTCCATCTAGCCATTTTGCAAAACTATTTATAAACCTTATTTTACAATTTCTCATCCAAATTAAAATTTTATTCATCAAAAGTAAAATAAATGGAACAGGAATTAAATTTCCTATAATACTTATCACATAACTTCTTACTGGATCTAAATGAAGAGCTCCTGCAAGAAGTAGCCCTCCTCTAAGCTCCAAAATAGGGAGTAGAGATACTAAAAACACAAGTATTTCTTTTCCACTTGTAATATTATCTGCTCCCCCAAACATATTTAATATCGCATTTATAATTGTATCTGTCATTTTATTTCCTCAATATACTTATTTTTTAATCAATTCTTTTTCTTTTAAAATTTCATTTGCTGTGATTTCAGCCATATGTTCTTCTGGAGAAATAATCTCATCTATATTTAACTTCTTCAAAACTTGAGCATGTCTTCTATCTCCAGCCTTAGCTATAATGTATTTTACCCCTGCTTCTTGAAGTGACATACAAGTAAGAATGCTTGCGCTTATGTTTTCTCCAAAACATACTATTCCTATATCAAAATCTTTTATTGGAAGCTTTTCCCAAGCCACTTCAGAAGTAACATCCATACAAATTGCTTTTGTTACAAAATCACTTACACTATCTATAACCTTCATATCACTATCAATTGCGAGCACCTCTACTCCATTATCAGATAGTTTTTTTGCTACACTTTTGCCATATTTTCCAAGCCCAATTATTACAACTTGTTTATTCATTTGTTTCTTCCCTTCTTTACCAAAGAATTATGTTTTCTTCTGGGTATTTAAAATATTTTTTATCATTTACATTTCTAACAAATGCTAAGACCATAGAAAGAGGTCCTACTCTTCCTATAAACATTAGTATCATCATTGTTATGTCTGTAACTATACTAGAATGTGTATAATTAATAAGTCCATATCCGGTATTTGAAATAGCTGATACTATATCAAAACCAATTTGTATAAGGTCATAATCCGTATTAAAGTATAGTACCGTTCCTGCTATAAATAAAATAATCAAAAATAAGAAAAAAATCGTAAATGCTCTTCGTACAGTAAGCTGTGGTATTTTTCTCCAAAAGAGAATTGTTTCATCTTCACCTCTTAGCGTAGCAATAATAGTTGCGATTATTATTACAATAGAAACTATTTTTACACCACCTGCTGTAGAAGTCGGTGCACCACCTATAAACATTGTAACAATTATCATAAGTAAACTTTTTATCGAAAAATCAGAAACCTTAACAATGGAAAGTCCGGTTGATCTTGATGATACAATCATAAATAGACATTTTAAAATGCTAAGATCTGGTTCAAATACCTTTAGTAATATCGTGGGTACAATAACAACAATACTTGTTCCAAAAAGCAATATTTTTGTTGAAGCTTTTACTTCTTTAAATCTATTTTTTATATTTGATGTCAAATCCTCTAGAGTGAGAATTCCAATACTTCCGGAAAACATTATTAGGATTGTAACTACCTGCATATATACATCATCTTGAAATCTTATAAAACCATTTTTTCCCATCAAATCATATCCCGAATTTGCAAATGCGGAAATAGCATGAAACACACTAAACCATAATCCTTTTAAAAGACCATATGCTGGTATAAACCTGATTGCAAAAAGTATTATTCCCATTGCTTGTATTCTCATCATTATCTTAAAAATGTATATCGAATACTCTTTAAACATTCCAATATTGTCACTACTTAAACTATCATTTATTGCAATCATATCTGATATTTTTATTTTCTTGTTCATAATTGTCCAAAAAAACGATATAAATATCAGAAACCCCATTGCACCTACTTCCATCATTATGCTTATAACAAGTTGCCCAAAAAAAGTGTACTGATCATATAATGACACTTTTGTAAGGCCAGTTGTAGTAGTTCCAGATAGGGCTGTAAAAAATGCTGTCTCATACGTGTTGGGTAATTTGTTTGAAATTGGCAAATATAAAATTATACTACCTACCAATATAATAAGTGCGAAACCTATTATAGGAATAAAATAGCTTTTTTTACTCTTTAGCATTATTTCTTCTTTCTTCTTTTGTTTATTCTTTATACTTTTCTTTTATAATGTTTATAATTTTTTCAGTAACTTCTTCTATAGTCATATGAGTAGTGTCTACATAAGTCTCTCCTTCTACATATTTTAAAGGTGCTACTTTTCTGTTTGAGTCATTGTAATCTCTTTCCTTTATTTTTTTTAGTATCTCTTCATACGATGTATCTATGCCATTTTCTTTATTTTGAAGCAATCTTCTTTTTGCCCTTTCTTCTACTGAGGCATCCAAATATATTCTAATGTCTGCATTTGGGAAAACTACAGTACAAATATCTCTTCCTTCCATAACAATATTTTGTCCTTCTGCTTGTTTTCTTTGCAAGTTTAACATTTCATCCCTTATAATCTGGTTCTGAGAATATGGTGATGAAAATTTAGATACTTCAGGACTTCTAATATCTTTTGATACATCTTCACCGTTTAGAAAAAATTTATTTTCACCATCTATCTTTTTTTGTTCGATTGTAATATTTTTTATGAAAGATTTTATTTTTTCATCTTCATCTGGTTTTATGTCATTTCTTAACA
>CAYYBL010000036.1:0-14766 GCA_964470175.1 uncultured Lachnospiraceae bacterium
AATGCTATAAGATAAACCGATTGTATAAGTTTTAAACTCCACTCATGTTTTTCTGCAATCCCATATAATCCAATTATAGTATAAAAAATCATTGGAAAATAAATAATATTCATTCTATTTATATTTGGTTCACAAACAAAAAGAAGTAAAAATGCTGCTACAAACCAAATATTTAAAATAATATTAAATAATTCTTTTTTCCTAAAACTTTTAATAATTCCTATGATCATTATAGGTAATGAAAAAATATATACTATTCCATAAAAATCCAATGCATTTGCATTATATCCATCTGTTCCTGTTAGTAACATCTTTGAAGAATTATAAAAATTATCCCATAGATTTTTTATAATATTATCAGATGAGAGTAAAGTAAGCTGCTCATATCTATTTTCTTGTAATTTTGGAATTGTGAATACTAGTATATGCATTTCATCCAAATCAAAACTATTAATAGCAATCATAAGCATTATAGGTAAAGATATTAAAAACACTATAGAAAAAAATATAATAGCATGTCTAAATTTTATTTCTTTTTTTACAAGAAGTACTATAAGAATACCAGCTACGAATACAGGAAGGAAAAAATAAGATGTTCCATACGCATAACTACATAATCCTAAAAATATAGCACCTATATAAAATTTATACATTTTTTTATCTAAAAAACTTGTGCAAATAAAATAAAACGCATAAAAACAAAAATCAGGAAAAACATTTGACTCAAGTCCATATCTACTTTTCATAATGTGCCAAGGAGTAATTGCAAAAAATGCAAGACCTATGAGAGTCAATTCCTTATTTTGCATTTTTGATAGTAATTTATACATTACTAAAAGAGAAATGCATCCCATAAGAGCCATTGGAAATCTTACAGTAAATTCACTAAGTCCAAATAATTTCACAAATGGTATAATCATAACCATATATAAAACATTTTGCCCACTTCCCCATGCTTCCAAAAATACTGGATACGTCTTTCCATTTCTGTCCATTCCAAAATTAACTATAGAAAAAGCTTCATATCCTATAGAAGCTTCATCTGTATTAAATCCATTTGGATGATTTACAATACCTATTGTTCTAGCCAAAAATCCGACAATAAGTATTATAAATATCAATGTTTCATATCTATGATTTTTTATATAATCACTAAATTTATTAATTATTTTCATTCTTTTCCTCATGGTATGATTTTTCTGTATTTACATTCCAAATATTATCTCTTGATTTAGTTCCTGACTTTATGTTTTTTACTGTTTCAAAAGAGGTAGCCATAGAATGATCCATATTATTGTATCTATGTTGTCCATTTCTTCCAACACAATACAAATTGTCTATTGTATTCACATAATCAATAACTTTGTTTACACTATTGTATGTATCAAAATATGCAGGATATGCCTTCTTTACTTTTTCTCTATGATAATCAATAACATCTTCCTTATCAATAATATTCATACTTGCAAGTTCATCAATAGCAAATTTAGAAAAATTCTCATCGGACATGTTCCAGTATTCATCACCTTCCTTACAAGTATATTCAAGTCCAATCCATACAGTGTTTTCAGGATCTTTAAGTAAATATGGAGACCAGTTATTAAATATTTGCATTCTAAGCATTTTTACTTCAGGCTCCTGAACGTATATCCAACAATCTGGAACAATATTATTGAATGTCTTAATCTTAGTTTTGTTTTCTAATTTTATTTTCTTAACTAAAACACCTACCGTTTGAAAATCAACAAATGGAAGACCATTTGCTATCTCATATACCTCATCAGATGGTTTATCTCCCTGAATTCCAACTACCAAATCTTTAAGTGGCATAGATGATATAAATATATCTCCTTCAATAATTACATCAATTCCATCATGTTTACATACAACACTTTCAATGCGACCATCTTTTACGTTTATTTTCTCAACTTTATAATTTTTAAGTATCTTAGCGCCTTTTTGAACACTTTTCTCAGCAAGCAATTCCCAAAGTTGACCTGGTCCATACTTAGGATACCAATATTGTTCTATAAGAGAAGTCTCTACTTCTTTATCCTTTTTTCCAAATTTTTTTGAAAAAGCATCTTTTATAACTGCTGATATAGATACGCCCTTTACCCTTTGAGCACCCCAATCTGCTCCAATTTCTCTAGGATGTCTTCCCCAAAGCTTTTCTGTATACTTTTCAAAAAACATACCATAAAGTACTTTTCCAAATCTATTAATATAAAAATTCTCTAAAGAATCTTCTTTCTTTTTAATGAAAATTGTTTTTAAATAACTAAATCCAGCTTTTACAGTCTTTACAAATCCCATATTAACAAAGGTTTGTAATTTCAAACTAATAGGATAATCAAAAAACTTCTTAAGAAAATAAATCCTAGAAACTCTTGTCCTTATAAGCATAACTCTATCTTCTTTTTCAGGATCTGGACCACCTTCTTTTAGTGGCTTTTCTCTTCCCAATTTTTTATCATCAATTGCATCAGATCCCTGTATAGGCATAAGTTTTTCCCAAAAATCCATAACTTCTTCGTCTTTTGAGAAAAAACGATGTCCTCCTATATCCATTCTATTTCCATTATATCTTACTGTTTTTGATATACCACCTATGTCATTCGTTTCTTCTAAGATAATAACTTCATAGTCTTTTTCATCATCTTCTAATAATTTGTACGCAGCTGTAAGTCCCGCAGGTCCAGCTCCAATGATAATAACTTTTTTCATTTTTATCCTTTCTTATGTATTTCTATTCATAATCTATTCCTAAATGCTTGTAACCACTCGCTGTCACTATTCTTCCTCTTGGCGTTCTTGCTAAAAATCCAAGTTGCATAAGATATGGCTCATATACATCTTCTATTGTTTCAGGTTCTTCATTTAAAGTAGCAGCTAAAGTATCTATGCCAACAGGTTTTCCAGCATAATTATATATAATTGTTTCCATTATTTTTCTGTCTAGGTTATCAAGTCCAATATCATCTATCTCAAGTTTATCTAAAGCAACTTTTGTAATATCTAAAGATAAATTACCATCTCCTAAAATTAGCGCATAATCTGAAATTCTCTTTAAAAGTCTATTAGCTATCCTTGGCGTACCTCTCGATCTTTTTGCAAGTTCTAACTCTGCTTGTTCATCTATTTTTATTCCAAGAATTTTTGCTGACCTGTTTATAATTATGCTTAAGTCTTTTACATCATACATTTCAAGTTTTTCTACTATGCCAAACCTATCTCTAAGCGGAGTAGAAAGTGATCCAGCTCGCGTTGTCGCACCTATCAAAGTAAATTTTGGCAAATCAAGACGTATAGATTTAGCCGTAGGACCCTTCCCTATAACAATATCTAAGCAAAAATCTTCAAGCGCTGGATACAAAATTTCTTCTATACTCTTATTTAATCTATGAATCTCATCTATAAAAAGGACATCTCCTTCTTTAAGTCCTGTAAGAATCGCAGCAAGATCACCTGGTCTCTCAATAGCAGGCCCTGATGTAATTTTTATATTTGAACCAAGCTCATTTGCAATAATTATCGAAAGGGTAGTTTTACCAAGACCGGGAGCACCATACAAAAGCACATGATCTAATGCAACATGTCTCTTTTTTGCTGCTTCTATATACACTTTCATATTATCTTTAACTTTTGATTGTCCTATATACTCACTTAATCTTTTAGGTCTTAACGATATTTCTTGTATATCATCATCATTTTGATTTGGATTTAAAATATCATTTCCAAAATCCATTTTTAAACATCCTTTCTAAAATCAAAAACCAGTATCATACTCTATATTCTTCATAAAAGGAAACAATTCCTTCACTCTTTTTAGAGTATATATTGCATTTTTTTGATGTGGGCATTTTTCTGGAGCTTCTATGAGCTCATTTTTATAACAGTTTTTTGAAAGTTTATAAATCAAATATTTACATCCCATGTAAGTGTAATAAATCCTGAATCCATTATTTAAATCTTCCCAAAACATTTCAAATGTATATTTTCCGTCCACTTATTTGCCTTCCCAAATATTTTTATTTTGTAGAAATTGTAACTAAAAACATTCCGATGCCTGCCATGAAAAACGATAATCCAAAAATATATGTAATCATTTTTGAAGCTTTTGAACTTGGCACATAAAATTCATCTGGATTATTAGCATTAATCATTAATTCTATTTTATCACCTATTTTAATTTCGTTTCTTGAACTATATCTTTCAATATTTTTTACATAGTATTTTCCGTTATATTCATATTGATATGTCGGTGAAACTGCAACAGTTGTTTCATCTGCAAGAGTTGTTTCTTTATAATCCACACACTCAGCACTTACCTTAGCTTTACATCTTTTTCTATTTATGTTTTCAATAATTCCCGGGAAAAACATCATTGCAAAACCTATTGCTATATTTCCAAGTGGCAATACCAACAAAAATACATTTGCGGTATTAGATCCAGGAACTATTATATATCCCCACTGGCTAAGTGCTGGAAGAATTACTTCACAAGCTCCAGCAAAAAGTACTAAAATCCCTGATATCTTTTTGTTGATTAGTAGTATAATTCCAAAAATAATGAACAACTGTCCAAATGTCATTATGGCAAATGTTGTTTGATTTCTTCCAGAAAATATAGCTACTAGAATTATTGAACATATAGCCCATAAAATACATGCCCAGCTAACAACCGTATTGTAAAAATAGTTTTTTTCTTTTGTTTTTACTTCCATTTTATTATCTCCCTTTTTTTATTTATGAAATCATATTAATAAAGTCTTCTTCTGATATAATTTGTACACCAAGTGTTTCGGCTTTTGCAAGTTTACTTCCTGCTGAACTACCTGCTATCAAAAAGTCTGTTTTTTTAGAAACTGAACTTGAAACTTTTCCTCCAAAACTTTCTATCATGTCTTCTATCTCATCTCTAGTATATCTATCTAGTTTACCAGTAACTACAAAAGTCTTATTATCTAGCTTATTTACTATGACCTCTTCTTTATCGGTCATATTTACACCAGCTTTTGATAATTTATTTATAAGATCTATAGTTTGTTCTTCCCTAAAGAAATTGTAGATACTTTCTGCCATTATTTCGCCAATATCATCTATTTCAGCTAAGCTTTCTACAGTAGCATTTTGAAGTTTTTCCATTGATTTATACTTTTTAGCTAGTATCTTTGCTGCTTTTACTCCTATATGTCTAATTCCAAGTCCATCAATAACTCTATATAGTTCATTTTGTTTGCTAGCATTTATACTATCAATCAAATTTTGTGCAAATTTATTTCCATTTTTCTTAAGCGATGCTATGTCTTCTAATTTCAAATTATATATATCTGCAACATTTGAAATCATTTTTCTTGATAAAAACTCTTCAATAATGTTTTCCCCAAGTCCCATAATATTCATAGCTTCTCTTGATGCAAAATGAAGAATATTTCTATACTGTTTTGCAGGGCATTCTATACCAATGCATCTACATGCTGCCTCACCTTCTTCTCTAACAACATCTGCTCCACAAACTGGACATTTATCTGGCATTTTAAATTTAGGTTCATTTCCATTTCTTTTAGATTTATTTACCTCTACTATTTCAGGTATGACATCTCCTGCTTTTTGTATATATACATAGTCTCCAACTCTTAAGTCTTTTTCTTTAATAAAATCTTCGTTGTGCAGAGTTGTTTTTGAAATAGTCGATCCTGCAACCTTTATTGGTTCAAGTATTGCCATAGGAGTTATTACACCTGTTCTTCCTACTTGAAATGTTATATCCAAAAGCTTTGTTTCTTTTTTTTCTGGTGGATATTTGTAAGCTATTGCCCACTTTGGCGTTTTATAGGTTGTACCCAAAAGCTCTCTTTGCCTTAAGCTATCGACTTTTACTACAGCACCATCAATACCAAAGCTTAAGTTTTCTCTCTCATCGCCAATTTTATTTATCTCTTTTATAACATCTTCTACAGTATCACATTCAACTTTAACAGGATTTACATTAAATCCTAATTTTTCCATAGCCTTAAGAGATTCTATATGAGATGTAAATATCTTATCTTTGCTTTCTTGAACATTAAAAATAAATATATCTAATGGCCTAGAAGCAGCAACTTTAGAATCAAGTTGTCTAAGAGATCCAGCAGCAAGATTTCTCGCATTAGCAAAAAGAGTTTCTTCGTTTGCTAGACGTTCTTCATTTACCTTATCAAAATCTTCTTTGCCTATGAAGACTTCTCCTCTTACTATAATATCTATTGGTTCAGTAAGCTTTTTTGGAATATGTTTTATAGTTTTTAAATTTTCAGTAACATCTTCACCAACAAGCCCGTTTCCCCTTGTAGCACCTCTTACAAATATACCTTTTTGATATTCAAGTGATACAGAAAGACCATCTATTTTTGTTTCAACAATATATTTCACATCTTCATTTAAAGTCTTTTTCACTCTATCATCAAACTCATATAATTCATCAAAATCAAATATATCTTGAAGACTTTGAAGTGGTACCTTGTGCTCAACTTTTTCAAAACCTTCCTTTACTGTACCGCCTACATGCTGAGTAAGAGAATCTTCTGTAATAAATTCTGGAAACTCTTTTTCAAGATTTTTAAGTTCATTCATAAGCATATCATATTCAAAATCGCTTATTTCTGGATCATCGTCATCATAATATCTTTTAGCATGATATGCTGTTTCTTTTCTAAGTTCATCTATACGTTTTTTTGCATCTTGTTTATTCATTTTATACTCTTTCAAAATTTATACTTTTTATTTTATCAAAATTTTACGCATCTTTTAACATGTCTTTTGCATTTTTTAAATAATCATATCCTGAGAAAATCGTTGCAATAACTGAAATTGTAAGCAAAATAGTTGTGATGCAATTAAAAACAATTGCAGTAACGCTCATACTAGAATGATTAAATGCAAACGAAAAATATCTGTAACCATCAAAAAATATTAGAATAATTGCAACCATCTGAGTAACAGTTTTGATTTTTCCCCATATTGAAGCAGCAATTACTTTTCCATCTTTGGCAGCAACAAGCCTGTATCCACTCACTAAAAATTCCCTTGATAAAACAATTATAGGAATGTATGCTGGAATTTTTCCAAATTCTGTAAGCATCACAAGTGCTGCTAATACTAATATTTTGTCAGCTATAGGATCTAAAAATTTTCCAAAATCTGTAATAAGATTATATTTTCTAGCAATATAACCATCTAATTTATCAGTAATAGATGCAATGATAAAAATTAAATCCATTAAAATATACTTAAGTGATATACCAAATAGTTGATTATCAATCGGTAAATATCCAATGATAACAAATACAGGAACTAAAAATATTCTAAAAACTGTAAGTTTGTTTGGTAAATTCATTTTATCCTCCAATTAATTTATATTAACATTATTGACAAGGTCATTTTCTATTGTATTTTCTAGTATATTTGTATTTTCTTTATTTGAATTTAGCATATTTAAAATTTTTGCACTTTCTTCTTTTCTAGCTTCTTTTTCTATCTCATCTTTTCTTTTGGTTTCAAGTTGATCTATCAAACTTTGCAAACTTGTAATATCCTTTCCAATCATCTCAAAATCATTTGAGCTTAATGAATCATTTAAATTGTGATTAGCTTTTATCACTGAATCAATGATTTCATTTATATCATCAGTATCTATTATATCCAAATTTACAGAATTATTATCACTAAACAGATTTGTAAGAGCTGTTTGAAGTGTATCACCTATAGCCACAGTATTTCCTGAAGCCACTATCACTTTTTTCAAAATTGGAACATCACTTTCATTTAGCATAAGTTGATATACTGGCTCTACATATAATAGTGTGTTATTTAAAGGCACTATAATCATATCTTTTAAAAGTCTAGTTCCTGTAGTGTTTATTGTCTTTAATTCACTTGAAATAGTTTCATCCTGCTCAATCTGACTATTCAATTGTGTAATCCCAACAATATTGCTATCTTGATTAAACTTATATAATGAAAGTTTTGGATTTCCATCTTCTACAGTTCCAATTAAATATGAAATAATATTTTGTTTATCTATTTTACTATAAGTGATCAAAAGGCCAAGATTTGAACTTTTTTGATCATTTGTTTTAAGCATTGTGTAATAAGAGTCCATCTTAGTGCCTGATACAGCAGAAGTTGATGATAGCTTTCTTGTGATTTCCCACAAGTCATCAGCTCTATAAAGTGTATCTTCACTTATATCATGATACATACCGATAACACTTGCCTGTATATCATATAAAAACTTTGGATAAACCATATGTGATTTTATATCTTCAGGTATCTCTTCTTCTACAAATAAGTCTGGATACATGTTTCTATATGTCATTATAATAGGATCTGTTTTATCAGTAATATAAAATGTTGTTGTTCCATCATATGCATCAATTAGCACTTTTACAGAATTTCTAATATAATTTGTTTTTTCTTTATATCCCTTTATATTGATAATAGAGTATTGTGAATATGGATAAACTGCAGATCTTGTATACGCATCTATTACCCACACTAGTTTCCCTTCTTTTGTTATAACAAGATATGGATTTTCATCATATAGCACATCTGGGAAAATCTTCTTTGCTCTCTCTATAACGTTTCTATTGCTTATTGTTTTAGTTTCTCTAGAATTACTTCTTGAAAATGCAAGTCTTATATTTCCTTCATGTATTCCAAGTATAACTTTATCAATAAACCCAAGATTTAACCCAGCCTTTCCATCATACACATTTTCATTGTATGTAGTAGCTGTAAGAGGATAATCATATTCCTTTCCAAAAGAAGTATCCACCTGTATAGTACTATTGGTATGTAAACCAAAATAAATTCTTGGTTCTTTTATTCCAAGTATTTCTTCACTTGTAAAGTCAGATAATATGTATTTCATGTATCCTTTTGTATCAAACTCGTTAGCTGAATTTACTACTAATGAATAGCCATGTGTATATTTATATGTTCTGCTGTTGTAGCTTATTGATGAATCTGCTAATATTTCTCTAGGGGTAAAATATAATAGTTTTCTTGTACCATTTACTCTATAATCTGTAAGAAACGTATTTTCATATGTATAATACACACTATTTTCTTGATGATCTGCTATAGTAGATAAAGTAACATTTGGAGAAACAAGTGGTATGTTATTTATAACATCGCTATTTTCTTTAACATCACTAGATGTAATTGGCTTATAGTCCTCGATACTTTTTTGCTCTATATTTATGCCATATGCATTTTTTGTATTTTCGATATTATAAGAAATATACTGTTGTTCATTATCAAGTTCATTTTTTCCAACAAAAACTGATTGAAAAATTATCATTACTAAGAATAGTCCTATTAGGTAGATTGGAACCACAGCAACAGAAACGATTGATTGTTTAAAATTTCCCTTTTTAATATATTTAAACAGTCTAATCATAGCTATAATTATAACAAAACTAAGTATCCTATATCCCCAAACTCTTATTGTAACATCTGTCTTACCTGCTCCTACGAGTTCAGTTCCATTTTTATCTGAAATTGTAACCATATTTTGTGTAAATATATTTTGAGCATTTATAAAAACATAAGTGCATAATATAGCCACTACAACCATTACAAGAACTATTTCTTGTTTTACGAAAGTATTCTTTTTAAGTATCTCAACATCAACACCTTCAAAATGTATATTTAGCACGATTACGTAATATAATGCAACATAAATAATCACTACCACAAAAAATGCAACCATTGATAAAAGTAATGTTTGTATAAATGGAAGTGAGAACATATAATAACTCAAATCTATATTAAAAATTGGATCACCTATGCCAAAAACAGCAGCATTCTTAAATATTGCAAATTTATCAGCTAATAAATTTGTATAAATAATACATCCTATAAGTGAAACAATGAAGCTTATAGATTTGTTTGGAAATTTTGGTAAATCTTTCTTTTCATCTGCAAAAAATTTTTTAAGTCCTCTAAAAATAATCTTATTAGTTATATACATTAGGATATACATTATTAGAAAACATACACCCATTATTAAATATCTATTGCTCATTTTATTTTCAAAAACGGATACATAGTTTTCTCCAATATCTAAGTAATCTATATAATTTGCTCTATAAGAAATCCCAAATAGAATTCCAAATATTACAATAGAAATTAATATAATAATCATTCGAGTTTTCTTTGAAAAACGAGAACCTTCATTTAGTGTTTTAGTATTTTTTTCTTCACTTACTTTTTCACTAACTTCTTCAGTATTATTTAAATTATTTTCATCATCCATAAGATAAATCTCCTTAAATAATCGCACTCACAAAATCATTAGAATTAAACACTTGCATATCTTCTAGCTGTTCTCCAACACCAATAAACTTTATTGGAATTTGATTTTCAGATACAATTCCAACTACAGCACCACCCTTAGCAGTACCATCAAGTTTGGTAAGCACTAAACCAGTAATATCTGTTGTTTCTTTAAATGCTTTTACTTGGTTTATAGCATTTTGTCCAGTCTCTGCATCAAGTACAAGAAGGACTTCTTTTTTGCACTCATTCATTTCTCTATCTATTACTTTATTTATTTTTGAAAGCTCATCCATTAAATATTTTTTATTATGAAGTCTTCCAGCAGTATCAACAATAAGAACATCTGCTCCAATTTCTTTTGTTTTCTGTATAGCATCAAAAACAACAGATGCAGGATCTGCACCCTCTTCTTTTTTTACAATCATACTATTAGATCTACCAGCCCATATTTCAAGTTGCTCCACAGCAGCAGCTCTAAAAGTATCAGCTGCAGCAACAACAACTTTCTTGCCATCTTTAACTAGATTATTTGCAATCTTTCCTATAGAAGTTGTCTTGCCTACACCATTCACGCCTACTACAAGTATCACTGAAGGCTTTGTATCAAGATCCAAATTTGAACTTCCAACATCTAATATGGATTGCATGATTTCTCTAAGAGCTTCTTTTACAGATTCCTCATCTTCTATCTTTTCTTTTTTAAGTTTTATTCTTAATTCATCTATTATCTTTTCTGAAGTTTCCACCCCAATATCAGACATAATAAGCATATCAAGAAGTTCTTCAAGAAACTCCTCATCAACTTTTCTAAAATTGCTAAAAACATTATTTATTTTTTCATCAAAAGAACTTTTTGTTTTTCCAAGTCCTTGTTTTAACTTATCAAAAAATCCCATCAAATATCTCCAAAATACTAAAAATTCGTACTTTAATATATATCATTAAATAACAAAAAAAGCAATACTAACCTAACTAGTATTGCTTTGTTTTAATAGAATTATAAGTAAAAAAAAAAGAACAAAAGGGGACATTATGTATTACTGAATAAACAAAATTCTCGTCAAACGTCCCCGTATTTGTTCTTCGCGCCAAATTTACGAAGGAAATTTGTGTGCAACGTTGGCTAAATTCTTTTTTTTATTATAGGAAATGCGAAGCACTTTCCTATAATAAAAAAAGAATCACATCTAGTGATTCTAAAAAAGTATATATTATTTTTCTTCTTTCTTTGCTATGACTTCTTTTCCATCATAATAACCACAATTTGGGCAAACTGTATGTGGTCTTACTGGCTCATGACAATGTGAGCATGTAGATAAATTTGTAGCTTCTATCTTCCATGTAGATCTTTTTGTACCTGTTCTAGCCTTTGACCATCTTCTTTTTGGCTGTGCCATCTTAAATCCCTCCTTTAGACTTCTATCTATAGTTTCAAGTAATTAACTCTTCATTATTTTAAAGTTACCTTAATAGTATACAACCATAGTTCTTATTTGTCAAGGTTTACTTTTGGTATGAATGAATTTTTTAATGGTATCATTCGATCATCTAAGATTCCATTTTCAGCTTTTGTTAGTTTAATCTGATTCTTGACATCACCTATAATCCCATTCATATTTATCTTTTTTGGTGTTATTATATCATCTAAATGGTTTAGTTTATTCACTGCTCTTGTATACACTTCTTCATCAATTTTTCTTGAAGGACCTTCGCACTGCATTTTAAGTTCATCATATAGGGCTTTTTGCTTAGGCGTAAATTTTCCACCAAAATATTCTATAGCTGATGAATATAATTCTACCATCAAATCAATATTTGTATACTCTTTATTATAATCTGCTCCGCATCTTTTGAAGTTTTTTTATTTTTAAATTTAAATTATTTAAAGATTCAATAGTAAGAGTATTTTCTCCATTAAAATACCCAAAAAATGACAATCCATTTTTAGTAAGCTCTTGTACTTCATCCATATACTTCTGAATTCTATCATTTTTTATCGTATCAAATACTATTAACTTATAATCCTTATCATTTGTCTCGCTCATATTTTTTTCCTTAATAAAATTTACTATTTTATTTTATCAATAAAGAAAAATATTTTCAACAACTCATTAAAAATTATATTAATCTATCAAGTGCATATTTTGCACCCCACATACATGGACTTGTACATGTATAGTCATTAAATGTACATCTTGCGCCCTTTGAATATGGTAAAAGATATTCATATAAATCTGTACCCTTGACATTTTGCAAATATTTATCCATCGTTGATTTTGTTTGAAGTGCTATCTCTAATTGTGCATATCCACATAATCTTTCTTTACATTTCATTACAAAATCTTCTATACTACCTCTCTCATTAATATTTATAAGCATTCCTTGAGGAAATTCATCTGCAAGAGAAGAGATATCTTTTAGCCACTCTTCTTCAAGCTCAGTACCTCTTATAATATATGGTACGAAAAACTCTGGTTTTTCTAAAAATGAAAACTCATATTTAAGTGTCCTGTGTCTTTGAGCTTGAGCAAGTTCAGCAAATGTTCCTTTATAATTTGTACAATAGTTTTCTCCCCACTCTTCTTTTCTATTTCTTTTTGCAAATAGAGAGAAACCCGTTCTTCTTACATCTTTTAAATTGTCTACTTTTATTTTTGAAACTGTAGAATCAAATTCTTTAAAAACTTTTTTTAATCTATTATTAAATTCTGTATTTTCAGAATTATCAACAAAATCATTCATCCATGAAATCATATAATTCATCTGTCTTAAGTCTACAGTGTATCCCATAGTAGTAGCTGGTGTAAATACAGATATTAAATATCTAGCATTTTCTTGAGCGAGTTTTTTAGCTTTTTTATCATCTATACTTTCATATTTTTCATGTATTTTTTCTTTAAATATTTCAATCCACTTTAGATATAGTTTTTCTTCTTTGGGAGACGCCTTCATTTTAGTATATCTAGCAGATTTTTCAGATGTATTGTACACCTTTTCATTATTTAAAACCAAAGCCAAAATCTTAGGAATTTCTTCTAATGCATAATTATAATATATATGTCCAAATACACTATGGTGTCCTGAATTTAGAGTACCATTACCTCTTTTTAAAGTTTTTTCTTCTGGTTCTGAAAAAAGTGTCTTTATATCATCAGGCATATAGCATATACCTGCTTCATGTCCAGAAAAAAGCATTGCCTCTTTTTTTGGCATTTCATATCCTACTTTTGTAGATGCTAAAATAGTCGTTTTCATTAATTTTTTTCCTTTCTTATTTCTTTAGTTCAGGATAATCTTGTAATATTTCATCTACTAAATTACCTTCTAATTTAAATGATTTTACGTATCCTTGGAGAGAGTTTGCTTTATCATTTAGAGATTCTACATCAGAATTAACATATATATTTGCTATTCCTTTTCCATTTTTTGCTTCTTGTACCAAATTAGAAACAGGTGAATTTCCATCAAATGCAACCACTATAGAATTTCTTCTTTCAAATATTTCGTAATTAAAACTCTTATATAATCCCATTCCTTGACTCTCAGTTGAAATTCTAATACCATCAATTATTTCTAATTTTTTTGCCTCTTCCTTTGAAATTTCTTTTGGAATAATTGCGTTAATTTCAAACTTTTTTCCAAGTTCCTTTGAATACTTTATAATTGCTTCTTCATATCCAGATAGAGTATGCCCTACAACAAAATATACTTTACTATCATCAAGTTTTTCTATCAATTCTTTTATAGCTTTTTCTCCACTTGCAGTAATTTTTGTTTTTCTGTTGTATGAATTAAAGCTTCCACCAGCAATAACTATTGGGAACTTATTTTCAGGAAAATTGACTATTTTATATTTAAGTTCGTCAGCACTCTCTATTTTATCAGAAATCCTCATTTGAATAGGATTTTTCTCACTCTCTATAAAATTCTTTTCTATTTCAAATTGTATTGCTTCACGTATAGATTTTCCATTTAAAAACTTTTTAAATCTTTTTGTTTTTTCTATAAAATAGCTTTCCCTATCTTTTAAAATTTTGTCCTCAACCTTTTTCATCATAGCAAAATCATTATCATCAAGCCCTAATAGATTATGATAAGCAAGTTGTTCATCCCATGTATCTGTACCATATATACCACATCCATCTGTTCCTTGCAAGCAATTTACTCCATTTTTTAAATATGTTTTTATAGGATGTCTTGTAATTTCTGTAAGATTATTAAGTCTAATATTAGAAGTAAATTGAAATTCAAGAATAGCTCCTACACTCTTCATTTCCTCCATAAGTGACTTACCCTCTTTTGTATTTAAATCTGGAGTATATATTCCATGTCCAATTCTAAAATTTGGAAATTTCTGTCCATCAGATACAGCTTCTTTCAAACAATCTATAGATTTTTTAACATTATCTCTAAGTCCTTCATTTTCACCAGCATGTATTC
>CAYYBL010000037.1:0-14306 GCA_964470175.1 uncultured Lachnospiraceae bacterium
AAATGAAATTTTAAGTCCTTGAGAAGTAGGACAAGTACAAAGAAAAAAATATTATAGTTTCATTATCTATAAATATAATGATTGTTATTTTTACAGTAGTAGCAAGTGTTATGACTTTTGTAGGATATAATTTTATGACTGAGAATGCGATAGAACTTGATGTACCAGGATTTGGGATGTTTAAATTCTTTACAATTCAGTCAAATATTTTTATGGGAATAATAGCGTTAGTTTTTGTTATTGATGGAATAAAAATACTTATGTGTAAAATAGATGGAATATCTTCAAGAAAATATATTTTGAAATTGATGTCAACAACATCAGTTGGACTGACTTTTTTTGTAGTATTTGCCTATTTAGGACCAATTTCAAGAGGAGGAATTCCAGCCATGCTTATGAATAGTAATATATTTCTTCACTTAGTGATACCAGTTTTAAGTATGTTTAATTTTGTAGTATTTGAAAAGTCAGACAAGATAAAACTAAGATATGTGGCATATGGAATGATACCAACTTTTTTGTATGGGATTTATTATATAGGTAACATTTTAGTACATATGGAGAGCGGCAAAGTATCACCAAAATACGATTGGTATTGGTTTGTCCAAAATGGAGTGTGGACAGCAGTAATAGTAGTTCCATTAATGCTTGGAATATCTTATATTATTAGTTTACTATTGTGGAGATTTAATAAAAAAAATGAGAAAAGGTGATTAAAAAATGATAATAATTGTTGAAGGAATAATTTTATGCGCTTTGTTTACAATAATGGTTTTTATAATGTCGAGAGAACCAATAAAAACGCTATATAATTATCCACCAAAAATCCAAGAAAGAGTTAAACTGCTTGATGAATATAAAGATAAAATCCCAACTCAAGAAAATAAATTAGTAGTAAAACTATGTGCATCGATAATCTTTCTAATCATTTTGTGTGCAATACTGAGGTATGTAAATGGATATACTACTTTTGTAGAAAGCTTTAAATATGGATTTTTACTTTGGACTATTGTGAATCTATATGATGTAGTAGTGTTAGATATTATCTGGTTTTGCCATGATAAGCAGTTTGTCTTTAAAGGAACAGAAGATATGGTAGAAGAGTATCATAATTATTGGTTTCATATTAAAGGGTTTTTTATAGGAGAAGTACTTGCAATAGTAATTTGCGCTATCGCAAGTGTGATAATACATTTTGTTTTATAATATGAATGGAGGAGTAAAATGAAAGAATTAGTCTTAAATGTAAAAGGTATGATGTGTGAAGGATGCGAAAATAGAGTAAATAATGTTGTTAAAAATATTGAAGGAGTTGAAGAAGTAAAGGCTGATTATAAGACAGGAAAAGTATCAATTGTTTTAAACAAAGATATTGATATACATGCTATATCAGAGGTTATTAATGATATAGGTTATGAAGTAGTATAGGAAGGAAATAAATGAAGAAAGTTATTTTAGCAATTGATGGGATGACATGTTCTGCATGTTCAAATGGACTAGAAAAATATCTAAATAAACAAGATGGTATAAAACAAGCTACTGTTAACTTAGTTATGAATACTGCAAGTATTGAATATGATGAGAAAAAATTAGATCTAAAGGATTTAGACAAATTTGTTGAAAAAGCAGGGTTTAAAAGTTTAGGTATTAATACTTTTGAAAAAGAGCAGAGGAAAAATTCCAGTGAAAAATATAAGTTAATAGCGATTTCTTTTTTATCGATTATAATTTTATATGTGTCTATGTCTCATATGATAGGATTACCTGTGATTCCATATTTACATATGGTAGAATATCCGATAAATTATAGTATTTGCTTACTTGTACTAACCACGATAGTTTTGGCTTTAGGATGGAAAATAATAAAAAATGGTATCAAAAATTTAGAGCACAAAACTCCAAACATGGATACATTAGTTACTATTGGTGTGACAGCAAGCTTTATATATAGTTTATTTGGAACGTATATGATTTGTAAAGGTGTGACAAACTATGTAGAACAATTATATTTTGAATCTGCAGCGACTGTTATTTTTTTCATTGAAATAGGAAAGTTTATCGAAAATAAGAATAAAACTAAAACAAAAGAAGCCTTGCAAAAACTAGTGACAATAACTCCTAAAGATGCTGTAATTGAAAGGAATGAGAAGGAGATTACAGTTACTATCGATGAAATACAAAAAGGAGATATAGTGGTTTGCAAACCAGGAAAAAAGATTGCAGTTGATGGAACAGTATTAAATGGAACAACTCATATAGATGAATCATTCATTACTGGAGAAAGTGTTCCTGTCAAAAAAGAAGAAGGTTCAAGAGTAGTTGCTGGAAGTATAAATTATGAAGGAACAATAAAGTATAGAGCAGAAAAAATAGGAAAAGAATCAACAGTATCAGAGATAGTCAGAATGATATCCGAGGCTACAAGTACGAAGGCCCCGATTGCAAAAATTGCTGATACAGTTAGTAGTTACTTTGTACCATGTATAATGATATTGTCAGTAATAGCATTTATTATATGGTTTATTATCACTAAGAATTTTGCATTTAGTATGAATATTTTTATTTCAGTTTTGGTTGTTGCGTGTCCATGTAGCTTGGGACTTGCTACTCCTCTTGCAATGGTAATAGCATCTGGACTTGCAAGTCAAAGAGGAATTCTTGTAAAATCTAATGAGGCATTAGAAAAAGCACATAAGGTTAAAACGATTGTATTTGACAAAACAGGTACATTAACAAATGGAACGTTAAGTGTATCGAAAATTTATAATTATTCAGAAGAGTCTGAAAATGATATTTTAAAATTGGTTGCAAGTGTTGAAAAAAAGTCAGAACACCCAATAGCACAAGCCATAGTAAATTATGCAGAAGAAAATAAAATAGATATAGAGGAAGTAAATGATTTTAAAGCAATTCCTGGATATGGAGTGTACGCTAAAATCAAAGAGGATGAAATCTACATTGGAAATAAAAAGCTTATGTTAGAAAATGATGTAGATATTTCAAATGATAAAGATGGAATAGATTTGACAGAAAAAGGAAATAGTATTTTATTTGTTGCAAAAAATAAAAAGCTAGTAGCTTTAATAGGTGTTAAGGATGTTGTAAGAAAAAATATTAAAGAAACTATTGATAGACTTAAAAATAATAATATTAATGTTGTTATGCTTACAGGAGATAATGAAAAAACAGCTAGGTTTATTGCAGATGAAATTGGAATTACGAGTATAATTGCAAATGCTAAGCCAAAAGAAAAGGCTGATAAGATAAAAGAACTTAAAGAAAAAGGTCCGGTTATGATGTGTGGAGACGGGATAAACGATAGTGTAAGTCTCGTAACAGCAGATATTGGAGTTTCTGTTTCTAATGGTACTGATATTGCAATAGACTCTGCAGACGTTGTTTTGATGAATGATGATTTAAATAAAATAGAAGACATGATTTTTATCAGTGGTAAAACAATTAGGAATATTAAACAAAACTTATTCTGGGCATTTTTCTACAATGTACTAATGATACCAATAGCTGCAGGAGCTTTATATTCATTTGGCATTTTATTAAATCCAATGATTGCTGCATTTGCTATGACTATTAGTAGTTTAACTGTGGTATTAAATAGTTTAAGGCTTAGAAGAATTAGATTCAAAAGGAGATAAAATGGAATTATTTGAAATAATAGTAATAGGTGTTGGACTTGCAATGGATGCTTTTGCTGTATCTATATGTAAGGGTCTATCAATGAAAAAAATAGATTGGAAAAAAGCAATAATTATTGCATTATATTTTGGAATATTTCAAGCATTAATGCCAGTTTTGGGATATTTCTTAGGAAGCACATTTAGTTCATTTGTACAGAGTGTAGATCATTGGATTGCTTTTATATTACTAGCAATCATTGGTGGAAATATGATAAAAGACTCTACAGATGATGAAGAAGAAAAGAGAAATGACAATGTTGATGTAAAAACCATGTTATTACTCGCAATTGCGACGAGTATTGATGCTTTAGCAGTTGGTGTGACATTTGCTTTTTTTGAAGTTAATTTGTTATTATCAATACTAATTATTGGAATAATTACTTTGGTATTATCATTTTTAGGAGTAATAATCGGGAATAAATTTGGAGATAGATTTCAAAATAGGGCAGAACTTACAGGAGGCATTGTATTAATAATAATTGGATTAAAAATTTTACTAGAGCATTTGGGAATTTTAGTATTATAAATCAAAATGCTACGAATAGTAGCATAAAAAATTGCAATTGTAAATTAAGTTTGCTTGTTTACAAACCGAAAGATGCTAGAATTGAATTAAAGGAGGGCGATAACAATGTTTTTTTATGAAAAGTTAAGATTATTAAGAAAAGAAAGTGGTTTGACACAGGAGGAGCTAGCAGATAGATTAAATGTATCTAGACAAGCAATTACAAAATGGGAAAGTGGTGATGGTATACCAGATATTGAGAATTTAAAACAAATAAGTGTACTATTTAATACTACAATTGATGAATTAGTAAAAGAAAATAAGAATGTACAAGTAGAAAACAAGGAAAAGTATAGTTTAGTAGAGGAATTAGAAATTGATCATACAAAACATTTTGATATGAAAATATGTAAGATTCATGAATTAAATCTTATAGCAAGTGAAGAAGAAAAAATAAAAATAGAGATGTTTTCAGATATGCAGGAACTTCGTGAAAACTATACTGTAAAGCTTGATGATTTGTATAATAGGTTGGACATTAATATAAAGAGTAAAAAAGAAGTTGAAGATGTTAAAGTTAATATTTATATTCCTAATAAATACATTGAAGAAATTGAATTAGATTCAAAAATTAAAGTATTAAATATATCTAATGTTGATTTAAGAGAATTTGAATATGATGGAGCATTAAAATATTTGAATGTTAATAATTCAAAAGGTAAGGTAGTATTAAATACATCAATGAGTGATGTTGAAGTAGAGTATGATAAGTTTGAGGGAGACTTAGAAGTTAATATAATTAATTCAATATCAAGAGTAAGAATTCCAAAAGGAACTGAATATAAAACCATCTTAAAAGGAATAAAGAATGAGTTTGTTGATGCAGTGGATACAGAAACTGCTACAAATAGTATTGAACTAAATGGCGCAAACAGTAAATTGATAGTTATTGAATATTAGTTATGATAATGTTAATGAAAAATAAAGTCAACTAAAGTTGAAAAAACTTTCAACTTTAGTTGACTTTATTTTTTTCCAAATATATAATCATTAACAAAGAAAATATTATATATAGAAATCGGAGGACATATGGAAAAAATAGTAGAATTAAAAAATGTTAGCAAAGTCTATAAAATAGGAGATACAGAATTTAAGGCTTTAGATAATATAGACCTAAGCTTAAATAAAGGAGAAATGATTGTTATTCTTGGACCATCAGGTGCAGGAAAATCAACATTATTAAATTTAATTGGAGGTATGGATATACCTACAAGTGGAGAAGTAATTATAGATGGTGAAAATATCTCAAAATATAATGAAAACAAACTTTCTGATTATAGAGCAGAAAACGTAGGTTTTATATTCCAATTTTATAATATTCTTCCTAGTCTGACAGTTAAGGAGAATGTTGATATAGTAAAAGATATTGTAAAAAATCCTATTAGTACAGAAGAAGCATTAAAAGGAGTGGGACTTTCAGAACATTCTAGAAAATTCCCAAATCAATTATCTGGAGGAGAACAACAAAGAGTCAGTATCGCAAGAGCAATAGCAAAGAATCCAAAATTATTATTATGTGATGAACCAACTGGTGCACTGGATTCAAATACTGGTGTAGAGGTATTAAAATTATTAAAAAAACAATGCAATGCTAATTGTGGCTTAAATACAGTTATAATAGTAACTCACAATACTTTGATAGCAGATATTGCAGACACAGTAGTACATGTTAAAAATGGAAAAATAGAAAGTGTTATCACAAACCAAAATCCAAAAAACATAGAGGAGGTTAAGTGGTAATGTTAAATAAAAAAATACTTCGTGATATTTGGAAAAACAAATCACAGTTTATTACTATTTTTCTAATGGTTTTTTTGGCAGTATTTGCTTTTGCTGGAGTACATGCCTATATGGATGGTATGAAAGAAAGTGGAAAAATATACTATGAGGATCAAAACTTGCAAGATATATGGCTTACTTCAGAAAATTTCGATAAAGAAAAATTGGAAGAAATAAAGAAAATCGATAATGTAAATGATGTTGAAAGGCTACTTACTATAAATGCAAATGTATTAGATTCAACAAGATTTATAAATCCAGATACAAAAAAGCCAATAGATGATTTGGTAATTGAGTGTAATTTTATTGAGACAAATAATATCAATAAAATGTATCTTGTAGAAGGTGAAGAATACTCTGAAGAAAAAAGTGGACTATGGCTTGATTTTTATATTGCAAAAAACATAGGAATAAATGTTGGAGATGAATTAGATTTATCTATTGAAGGAAATAATTTTAAAGAAAAAGTGTTGGGACTTGTAGAAGTACCAGATCATGTTTATTTTATAAAAGATGAAAGTGCGATATTTCCAGCACATAATGATTTTGGATTTGCATATCTTAATATAAATGAATTTCCAAAAGATTATATCTTTGATAAGATTATAGAAACAGATGAAGTACAAGATGGAATTAAAAGCATAAAGGAATTAAAAGAAGAACTTAATAAAAGGAATATCACTAACTATAGTTTAATTGATAGCAGATTATTTAGTTCAGATTTAGGATTAGAAGAAATTGATTTACCAAAAGTATTAGAATTGGTTGATGACTATAAAGAGCATAAAGAGGAGTTTATAAAGGCATTAGATAGTGACTTTAATATCGAGGAAAGCTATGTTTTTCCTTATGCAATAGTAGATGTTAAAGATGATTCAAAAGTCGATAAAACAAAAAATGAAATAAAAGAAAAAATAGATGGTATCATAACAGCAACATTAAGGGATGATAATTTTTCTTATGATGGATATAAAAGAGAAGCAGAAGAAGGAGATACCTATTCTGGAGTTTTTTCAGGACTATTTGTTTTTATAGCGATTCTATCTGTAGTAACAACAATGAGCAGATTTGTTAAAAAAGAAAGAACACAAATAGGGACACTTAAAGCTCTTGGAATAAAGAGAAGTAAAATAACATTAATGTATGTTAATTATGGATTTTTTATATCATTACTTGCAAGTATTTTAGGAATAATACTTGGAAATTATTTAATTGGCAATTACTTTTTAGAAATGGAAATGGTATATTTTGAAATTCCGTACTATAGTATTGTTACAATACCGCTCGTTTATGAAGTAACAGTTGGAATAGTAATAATAATTACTTTTGTAACTTATTTATCATGTAGAAAAATACTAAATGAGCCAGCAGCACAGGCATTAAGAGTTGAAAGACCTAATATTAAAGTTAAAGAAAATAGTATTACAACAAAAAAAATATTTAATAAATTATCACTTTCTACAAAATGGAATATTAGAGATGTTGTTCGTTCAAAGGGAAGAACATTAATGGCTATAGTTGGAATAACAGGTTGCACAATGCTTGTTGTAACTGCTTTTGGAATGTTTGATTCCTTGAAGTCATATCTTGCTTGGGAATTTGAAACAATTAATAATTTTGATTATAAGCTTAGTTTATCTGCAGACTATACAAGTAAACAATATGAAGAGATTATTTCAAAATATGGAAACAATTCATCTCAAACAGTAGGAGTTGAATACAAAACTGGTGATGAAGTAGTTGTAAAGCCACTTACAATTAATGATGCAAGTGAATTGTTGCAAGTTACAGACCATAATAGAAAGCCATTTGAGATGAAAGATGAGGGACTTTATATAACTGAAAAGATGTCTTCTGTAAACAATTTAAAAGTTGGTGATGAAATAGAATGGCATGTAATTGGATCAGATAATTGGTATAAATCTAAAATTGTAGGACTAAATAGAGACCCTCAAGCACAACAATTCAATTGTACAAAAGTTTTTTTTGATTCTTTAGATGAAGAGTATAAAGCAGATAGTGTTTATACAAATGAAGATTTAAGTGGTATAAAAGATATACCAGGAGTAAATATTATTCAGACTAAAAAGAATTTGGAAGATGGTATGAATAGCATGTTAAACATGATGTATTCGTTAATTGCTGTTCTTATTATTGTTTCTATTATTCTAGCTGTTGTAATTATTTATAATTTGGGAGTAATGTCATTTTCAGAAAAAGAATATCAATTTGCTACATTAAAAGTATTAGGATATAAATATAAGCAGATTAAGAAAATTTTTATTAAACAAAATATTTGGATAGGAATTATTGCAATAGCCATAGCTCTGCCACTTGGAAATTATATGACAGATTATATTTTTAAAAATGCTATAGGGGATACTTATGATTTTGAAGCAAAGATAAAATTAGCAACTTTTGTTTTTTCAGCTATTGGAACCTATATAGTAGTTTATATTGTTAATCAATTATTAGCGAGGAAAATCAAAAAGATAGATATGGTATCTAGTTTGAAAGGAAATGAATAAGATGGAGATTTTTTGGGGATTATTAATTCCGTTTTTTGGTACGGCCTTGGGATCAGCTATGTGTTTTTTCATGAAAAATGAAATTAATAAGAAGGTAGAAAAATTATTATTAGGATTTGCATCTGGGGTTATGATTTCTGCATCTGTATGGTCACTTTTGATTCCATCGATAGATATGGCAAAAGATCAAGGTATTGTAGAGTGGATTCCGGGGGCAGTTGGTTTTCTACTGGGAATTGTATTTTTATTAATTCTGGATAGTATAATTCCACATTTACATTTACATACAGACAAACCAGAAGGATTAAAGGCAAAGATTGAAAAAACAACAATGATGGTCTTAGCGGTGACTCTTCACAATATACCGGAAGGAATGGCAGTCGGTGTAGTTTTTGCAGGAGCTCTAGCTGGTAATACAGGAATCTCAATGGCTGGTGCAATAGCTCTAGCAATTGGTATAGCAATACAAAATTTTCCAGAAGGTGCAATTATATCTATGCCACTTAAAGGTGAAGGTATGTCAAAAACTAAAGCTTTTTTATATGGTACATTATCAGGAATTGTTGAACCAATTGGAGCTATTTTAACAATTGCTTTAACAAATTTAGTAATACCAATACTTCCTTATTTTTTATCATTTGCTGCAGGAGCAATGATATATGTTGTAGTTGAAGAGTTAATACCAGAATCTCAAAATGGAGAGCATTCTAATATAGGAACAATAGGTGTAGCAATAGGATTTGTGATAATGATGATTTTGGACGTGGCTCTTGGATAAAAATTAGTCTTTATCTGTTGAAAATAATCACTTATTATAATATAATCTGCCCAATAGATATTTTTAATAAGGAGGATTGTCTTATGGAGAAATCAAAAAGTGGAGTGCGGATTTTTTATTGCTATACTAATAATTATAATTATTGCTCTTTCTGCATACATTGTGCTGACTAAAGAAAAGAAAGAAACAGTAGCAGATGTAGAAGATAAAGAAACAGTAACGGAGTTAGAGGATAAAGCATTATTAGTTTTAGATGATATTTCATACAAAGAAGGTGAAGAAGATGCTGCTGTTGTTTTAAAAGTAAAAAATACTTCTTCAAAAGCATTTAATAATGTTACCCCTACTATGGTATATTATAGCAATGGTATACCTATTCATGAAGCATGGGGCGCAAGAGTGTCTTATTTTGCACCTGGTGAAACACGTTGCATAAGATTTTATGATACAATCAAAGATTATGACACAAAAGAGGTTGGTATGGTAGACAGAGAAGATAAGGTAACATACACAGATTTAAGAGATAAAATTACTTATGAAGTAGAAAAAGCTGATACGCCAGATGAAAATGGTGAAATAAGACTAACTTTTAAAGGAGAGAATAAATCTGATAAAGATGTAGTACTTGATTTTGAAATTGCTTATTATTCAGAAGATAAACTAGTTTATATGAATAGTTTTATTGAAGATGTTGGTGCAAATGAGACTTTTGATACTTATGAGTATTATGCGACAAAGTCTTACGATGGAACAACACTTCCTGAAGGATATACGTATGAGGTTACTCTTGCTGAAGCAGTTGAAGATATAGATACTAGTGAAAACGAAGATATAGATGAAAATGAAAAAGAAACTGATGCTCCAGAAGATACTATAGAAGATAAAATAGAGCGTGCAATATTCAAAAAGTTAAGAGATAATTATGGAGATGCTTTTGGTTCAGCAAAGATATATGTAGATAAAACATATACTGCTGAGCAGGCTAAAAAAATTGAAGGAATTAAAGATTTAGATTTAGGCGAAAATGATGTAGCATTTGAAGTATCAATGAGTATCGAACCTGCAGAGGGAGCAGATCCAATGCAATTTACAATACCAGATGGGGAATATGATAAAGATACAGGATGGGTAAAAGATATTCACAGACTGGGTGTATTAAAGCAAGATAAAAATGGTGAGTATGAGATTACAAATTATGGTACAGGATGGTAAAATAGGAAAATTAAAAATCAAATAAAAAAGAAAAATACGTGTAATTCTAAAGAGAATACACGTATTTTTAAGGGATTATTACCACATTTGGAAAACTATGTAGTGCAATTGTTTTAAGGCTTTACATGATATATCAATTTTTATTTACAAAATGTAAATAAAATGTAACTATAAAAATATAAAAAAGGCTTGATAATTATAAATTAATCTGTTAGAATGTTACCAGGTTAGATTTATATAGTTATAAATTTTAGGAGGGATACAAAAAATGAGTAATTTAAAGAAAATGGTAGTAATGATTGTACTTATATTTGCAGTAGTTAGCGCAAGTACAATGGTACATGCAGGAACAGCTAATTTAACAGGCTATATTGGTACAGTTCATAATATAAATGGAATGTTATATGAGCTTCCAAATGCTCAGAAAAAAGCATTAAATGATTATGCTTCTCAGCTTGATGATGCAACAGCAGATTCTATTATGGCAGATATTCTTGCAGCAGAAGCTTTGATTAGAGATTCTGGTGTTACAAATCACTACAAATTATCAACAGATCAACAAAATCAATTAGCAGCATATGCAAAGTCAGCAGCTAGCAAAGCTGGTGCAACTCTTGAAGTTAATTTTTCAAATAGATCTTATACATTGAAGACAGCTGGAGGAAAAGTTGTAATTTCTGGAAATTTAGATAGCTTGGTTGTAGATCCTGGAACTGCACCAGCATCAAGTGGAACAGCTGCAAAGTCATCTGGCAAAACATTATTATATACAGGAGCAAACTATGTTTTATATGTTGCTGCTGCAGTTACTGTAGTTGGAATTGCTATAGCTGCAAAGAAGAGAGTATAAGATGTTTAGTATAAAAAAGTTACTTGGAGCAACTATTAAATCTTTAATAGTTGCTTTTTTATTTATAATAATATTTGTAATTGCATATGAAAAAACAGTAAGTGCCACTTTTGAAACAATTATTACAGCACTTGATACTATTACGGTATCTGATGATAAAGCACAAGGAGATCCTATTTTTGAAAATGGTGTTTTAGTTAATTATCCTGCATTTGGAAGTAAATATGCTCAAATTAAAATTGAGAGTATAGGACTTGATATGCCGGTTTATTATGGTGCAAATTATACGATTCTAAAAAGTGGGATAGCTCATGATGACATATCTTTCTTCCCTGGACAAGGAGGAAGTGTAATAATGGCTGGTCATAATTTTAGTGGATATCTTGATAAGCTTCCAAATACAAATATTGGAGATAAAATCATACTTGATACAAATTATGGAACATTTACTTATGAGATATATGAGCAAAAAATTGTAAAAGAAACAGCGGTTGATGAAGTGCCAGTTCAAACTGAAAAAGAAATTCTTATGCTTTATACATGCTGGCCAATACACAACATTGGACATGCATATGAAAGATATGTGGTTTATGCAAATCTTATGACAGAATAATTTAGGGGTTTATCTTTATTTATGAAATTTTTTAGATTTTTGTTTAATTTTATATTTTCGTTTTTACTGATAATTTCTATTTTTTTAAATTTTGCAATTAATACTTTGAAGAATAATATACTTGATAAGCAATATATTGTAGATAAAATGAATGAAGTGGGTTATTATAATCAGTTGTTTGATGAAATAAATAGTGGATTTGAAAATTATATTTATCAATCAGGATTACCTACAGATACAATAAAAGACTTATTCACAATAGATGATTTGAAAGGCGATGTAAATGTAGCCATAAATCATATTTATGATGGTGCAGAATTAACAAATAAAAAAGAGCAAGTTAGGGCGAATATAGATAGTAAAGTTCAGTCATATATTTCATCTCAAAATATAAAAGTTGATAACCTTACTAAATCTAATATAGAAAAATTCGAAGATTTAATTGTAAAAGAATACGATGAAGGCTTAAGACCTTCAGAAAAATTGTTTGATTATCTAAAATCAATAATTTCGGTATTAAAAATGGCTGTAACTTATGAAAAATATGTTAGAGCATCTTTAGTTATAATTATTGTATTTTTAATAATCATAAACATAAAAAATCTTATTCAAGCAATAAATTTTGCGGGTATCTCTGTTTTTGTATTGGGGATATTAGAACTATTTTCTATAAGATACATAAATAATGCTATAAAATTTGATAATTTACTTATAGTTAGAAAATCATTTACAAATCTTGTAGTAAATCTTACAAAAGAAATTATGTTTAAATATCAAGATACGGCAAAGCTGATGACTTTTATTGGAGGCTTTACTATAATACTTACAATTGTACTTTTGTCATTTGATAAAGATAAAAGAGATTTTATGAAAAATATAAATCCTGAAATAAAACCAAAACAAAGGAAAAGAAAGGAATTGGAATAAATTCCTTTTTTCTTTATTTATTATTTACTTTTTTTAGAAAATAACATAAAATAATCTCATTAAGTATGGGAGGGATTGTTTTTTGAGTAAGAAAAATAAAAAGAATAATAATTTTTATATAGTTATTGCAGTAATAATTGCTATTATTTTTTGTTCATGGGCATATGATGATGACGATGAAGTTAATAAAGATAATTCCAAAAATGCAGCGTATAGTGAAGATGTTTTTAAAATAATATCAAGTACAGAAAACAAGGATTTGGAAGATATTATTGTGTCATACGCAAATACACAAAATATAAATGTTCAAATTGATTATAGTGGAACGATAGATATAATGTCAAAACTAAACTCTGGAGAAAAATATGATGCTGTATGGACATCAAATTCAATTTGGCTTTATATGCTTAATTCTTCGGTAGTAAAGACATCAGAGTCAAAATGTACAAGCATTAACCCTGTTATTTTTGCTATAAAAAAGTCAAAAGCTGAAGAACTAGGGTTTGTCGGAAAAGACATAACAACTCAAGATATTATTAGTGCAATTGAAAGCGGAAAATTAAATTTTGTAATGTCAAATCCTACTCAAACAAACACAGGAGCTACAGCATACTTAGGACTTTTAAGTACAATTGCTGGAAATCCTGAAGTACTTAAGAAAGAAGATATTGAAAACGAAAATGTAAAGACAAAATTAGTATCATTATTTAATGGACTTACTAGATCATCAGGAAGCGATGAGTTTTTAGATGATATGTTTATAAATGGTTCTTATGACTCTGTTGTTACATATGAATCATCAATTATCAACTTAAATAAAACACTTCAAAGCCAAGGAAAAGAAACTCTTTATGCACTTTATCCAGTAGATGGAGTTTCTATATCTGATTCACCTTTTGCATATATAGATAATGGGTATGCAAATAAAAAAGATGAGTTTTTGAAGATTAGAGATTATATATTAAGTAGTGAAGGACAAAATGAACTTGCAAAGACTGGTAGAAGGACTTGGTTTGGTGGCACAAATGAAAATGCAGATAAAACAATTTTTAATCCTGATTGGGGAATAAACACAAATATATATATTGTGCCAGTTAAATTTCCAAGTACGGAAATAGTTCATGATGCTTTAGCTCTATATCAAACAGAATTTAGAAAACCAGTTCATATTGCATTTTGCTTAGACTTTTCTGGTAGTATGCAAGGAGAAGGATATAAAGAACTTGTAAAAGCTATGAATTATATATTAAATGAAGAAGAAGCATCAAAAGACTTATTACAATTTACACCAAAAGATGCAATAACTATAATACCATTCAATCATAGTTCTTTTGAAGCAAAAACAACATATGATGGAAG
>CAYYBL010000038.1:0-14251 GCA_964470175.1 uncultured Lachnospiraceae bacterium
TTTCTAAAAAACCTAAGTGTTAAAAAAGAAGCAGAAAATATAGATTTATCAAAATACAAAGCAGGCCTTAAAGTGTATCATAAAAAATTTGGAGAAGGAACCATAAACTATGTAGAAGAAGAGGGCGAAGATCTTAAAGTTGATATTGAGTTTGAAAAATATGGACACAAAAGATTAATGGCAAGATTTGCCGGATTGGAAATAGTTGAATAAAATGAGTGTTGATTATCAAGAAATTATAACTGCATACAAAGAAAATAAGCTTGAATTAAAAGAAATTAAAGCTAAATTGATGAGGACAAAGGAATTAGAAGGACGATTCAAGTACAGAGCTGTTGAAATGTCTGATTTTTGGACAGACTTCAATGAAAATAATGTGGCTATTTTAATGATGCCTGAAAATGTAGAAAAACTTGATGAAATGAAAACTAAAATAAATGAGCAGCTTACATACTATTATTCATATTTATTAGATTCTATAAAAACATTCAAAGCGTTTAAAATAATGAAACTTGATACACAAGACTATTCTGTTGAAAGCTTTAGAAATATAGAAATAGAAGATAAGCTAAAAAAGCTAAAATACTTGAATACGGAATACGAAAACTTTTTAGATTGTCAAAAATTAGTGGATTTAAGAGATGATTTGAAAATAAAAGATATAGATGATGAGGTAAACATTAAAAAACTTGCATTTATTTTATTAATGTTTGGCAATTTTAAAAATGCTCAGATAAAAAAAGAATTCTTTTGTTTCAACAAAGAGTTTCTTATGGCACTAGTTTCATTTAGTAAGAGCAAAAAAGTTAGACTTGATGATTTTATGCTTTCTAAAAATAGAGAAGTTCAAGAAGATTATAAAAATTATAAAATATTCTATACAGCTGAGGATTTTAGAGAAATAATAGAAAATGTAGTAAAAACCAGTTCAACAATAAAACAAAGTTTTTCAAAAGTAATAGAATTATTTTATAATATTTCAGAGACTGAAGCGGAAATAGAACATATAAAATCAAACGGAGAATACATTTTGAGGGTTACAGAAAAATATAAGGAAATTTCAGA
Source organism: uncultured Lachnospiraceae bacterium (assembly GCA_964470175.1). Lineage (GTDB taxonomy): Bacteria > Bacillota > Clostridia > TANB77 > CAG-508 > Scatovivens. Next base: position 1,066 of record CAYYBL010000038.1, read on the forward strand.
GAAATTCCATAATATTAAAAAGAAGTTATATAAACACAAAGAAAAAATATGGCATACTATAAGTAAGATTGATTACTACGAACTTAAATACAAATATAAACATAAAAGATATACAATGAAAAAATACAATAATGAAATAAAAACAGAATCAAATAATGAAGCAAATATAAATCAAGAAAATGAATACATAAAGGCATTTTTTGGAAGACTTAGTAAAAATTCATCAAAAGAAAACCAAAAGGTAGAAGAAAACGATAACGATTATCTAGAAAAAGAAATCGAGGAAATGGACATCAATGGCATTGAGGAATATGATGATGAAAATGAAGAAATGATTGACAGAGAAGAAGTTGAGACAAATACATTTATAAAAAATAGATTGCTTGAAGAAAACAAAAAAGATGATGAAGATGAAAAAACAGAAGAAAAGGCTGAAACCGGTGAAAGTGAAAAAAATGAACTTGATGAGATTGATGAAAATGATCTTGATGAATTAGAAAAAGAATTAAAAATTTTCAATCTTAGTGAAATTGCAAAAGAATATAATAGCGAAGATAGTTTAGAGAATGTTGAATCTAAAGATAATCAAGTAAATTCAAGTTTCTTCTCAAAAATTGATCATCATAATAAGGAAGTCAGTTTAAATGAAGAAAAAAAATCAAGCAGCTTCTCTGATAATACATTAGAAAAAAATGGGAAAAAGGAACAAGTTATACCTATAATGTTATATTGGTTTGAAAGAGAAGATATGACATTTACAAGAAGAATTTCTATTAAGAAATTGACAAAGTTTTTTGAAAAAATAAAGCAAATTGAATCGAAGAATAATACCAGATGTTCACTTTTTATGATAACAAATGCAAGTAAGGAAGTTACAGAAAAAAGAGTTGCAGAAATGAGTAAAAAAGCAATTGCAAATGACTTGCCAAATCTCATTGAAGGAGCTCTTGGAGGATATAGTTCATTTAAAATAAATAAAGATAGAACATGTGTTGATTTGTCTCTAATGTCAAAAGAAAACTATAAGAAAATAATAAAAATATTGGATAATACAATAGTAAACGATTTGAGAGAAGAAAGAGTTAACAGAAACTGTCAGGATTTTGTTAGATACCAATTTTTATATAGAAAAGATAAAAATATTGATATTAATTATTTGAGATCAATTATTAGAACTATTCTTCAAGATGATAAAGTTAAGATGCAACCATTAAGATTTATTCCTTTTATTGATAATAGTGGATGTGGTATAGATGTTGTTTTACAATCACAACTTGCAAATATCTCTAGAATACCAAAATTTTACAAGGAAAATTATGAAATAGTTGCAGATAAAGCAATTAATATTAATATGGAAAATATAGATGATTTTTTAGAGGGAAATGATTAAAAAATAAGGAAATTATGAAAATGCAGATTAACATAATTTCCTTATTTTTCTTTTGTCTCTTCTTTATCTAAATTATTATATGAGATTGTTTTTGAAATAGCTTTCGGTATAATTGGAGCTAGCTCAGAAAGTTTCTTTTTCTCCATAGATTCAAGTTCATCTTCGCTATTATCTCCCCCAATAATAAATGCTCTGTATTTATTTTTAGTAATATCCTTTGTTCTTAATATTGCACATGAAATTCTATCCAAATTTCTTATAATTCCAGCTTTTATTTTTGCTTTAAGCCACAACGAAGAAATACTCTCGCTTGTGTATTTTATATTTACATTTCCAGAGGTAAGTAGTTTTTGATTTTTTATGCGTTTAAACTTGTTTAACATTTTAGATATGAAATTATCTTTCACTTCTATAGTGTAATTATCATTTTCTTTATTCAAGACACCACCCCTTTCATATAATATCATACCATATATTGTATAGATAAAATAAAGTATTTTCAACGATTGTAAATATAATGTAAACAATAAGAAAAAATTATGTAAAATAATAAGGCAAAAGCCTTGAAAAATTAGTAAAAGTAGAGTATAATAAAAAGGTCTGGAGGTTTAAAATGCTTATAACAAATGGAGTAACACTTAGATTTGGAAAAAGAGTACTTTTTGAAGATGTATCAATTAAATTTACAAAAGGGAATTGCTATGGTGTAATTGGTGCAAATGGTGCTGGAAAGTCAACTTTTTTAAGAATTTTATCTGGAGAACTTGAGCCTAGTAAAGGTGAGGTCGTATTAGATAAAAGTGAAAGACTTTCTGTCCTTAAACAAGATCACTTTGCTTTTGAAAATTATACAGTACTTGATACAGTCATAATGGGAAATTCTGAATTATATAAAATTATGAAAGAAAAAGATGAAATATATAGTAAACCAGATTTTTCTGAAGCAGATGGAATGAAAGCAGCAAAATTAGAAGAAAGATTTGCTGAACTTGATGGATGGAATGCTGAATCAGATGCATCAAAACTTCTTAATGATCTTGGTATAGAATCTGATAAGCATTATTTTCAGATGAGTGAAATTGCAGCAAAAGATAAGGTAAAAGTATTACTTGCTCAAGCACTTTTTGGAAATCCAGATGTTTTATTGTTAGATGAGCCAACAAACGATTTAGATATAAAAACAATAAATTGGCTTCAAGATTTTTTAATTGATTATGAAAATACTGTTATAGTAGTATCTCATGATAGATATTTTTTAAATAAAGTATGTCCAGATATTTCTGATGTTGATTTTTGAAATATAAAGATTTATCCCGGAAACTATGATTTTTGGTATGAATCAAGTCAATTAGCATTAAAACAAGCAAGAGAAGCTAATAAGAAAAAGGAAGAAAAAATTAAAGAACTTCAGGAATTTATTGCAAGATTTAGTGCAAATGCTTCAAAATCAAAGCAGGCAACATCAAGAAAAAAATCATTAGAAAAAATAGAGTTAGATGAAATAAAGCCATCAAATAGAAAATATCCATATATTGATTTTAAACCAGATAGGTTGCAGGGAAAAGAAATATTGGAAATTAAGAATATTTCTAAAACAATTAATGGAAAAAAGATACTAGATAATGTATCTTTTACAGTAAAAAGAGAAGATAAAATTGCGATACTATCTGAAAACGAAATAATGAAAACAGTTTTGTTCCAAATTATTTCAGGTAAAATGGAACCTGATAGTGGAGAAATAATATGGGGAACTACAATTACTAAAGACTATTTCCCAAAGGATAATAATTATCTATTTGATGTAGATTTGAGTATTACAGATTGGCTTAGGCAGTATTCTAGAGACCCAGATGAAACGTACATAAGAAGCTTTTTAGGAAGAATGCTATTTACTGGTGAGGAAGCACTTAAAAATGTTAGAGTATTATCAGGAGGCGAAAAGGTAAGATGTGTTCTATCAAAGCTTATGCTTTCAGGAGCTAATTTCCTAATATTTGATGAGCCAACAAATCATCTTGACATGGAATCAATAACAGCTTTGAATGAAGGAATGAAAAAATTTCCAGGAATTTTACTTTTTACATCTCATGATCATCAGCTTACTCAAACAGTAGCAAATAAAATAATAGATTTATCTAATGACAAAGTAGTAATAAGAGAGTGTACATATGATGAATATTTAGAGGAATGCGAAAACAAATAAATCTACGGATAATAAAGAAACTAAGAGAATTGTAAAAAACAATATAGTATACATAAAAATATATAATGAAAAAACACTAAAGATTAATTATGAAAATATTACAAAAGATTTTTGATGAAACATAATAATTCTTTAGTGTTTTTATATGCACAAGTTTACATAAAAAACAAAGAATGATGTAAATAATATTAAAAAAGATAAGAAAGGAGAAAGCGTAAGTAATTACGCGAAAAACTATGGAAGTAAAGAATATTTTTATTAAAACTATTTCTAGTTTTTTGATTGTTGCTATTATCTTAAATTGTTTTAGTTTAATTATATCAGAGAGCTATGCAGTAAGTAGTACAGATGATGAAGCTATTTTGGTCGTAGATCAATATCATGAAGGTGGTGAAGAAAGTAGTGGTATTTTTAGCGGAGATTTAGAAGAGAATAAGAATCTATATGATACAGGTAAGTATATATACAAAATTGGAGATACAACCATTTACAAAATAATTGAAAAAGGTGATGAAGAATACAAAAACGAATTTTATTGTATAGATGCTGAAAATGAATTTCCTGGAATTAATTCAGAAGGAATTACTTATGTTAACAAAAAAGACTTTGAAGATGCTGAAAATAGTGATGTTAAGAAATTAATTTTTAATGGTGAAGATTACAATCAAGAAAATTGGCAAAAAAATTACAATTCTTTAAAATATCTATTTAACAATCTATATTTAGAAAAAGTAGATACTTCATATAAAGAGGAGTATCTTGAAAAGATGTTTAAAGATGCATTAGAGAATGATGCAGAGTTTTACGATGAAATAGGCGATATGGATACAATAAAAATATTGCTTACGGATGATGATATAGATGTTGTTCAGCAATATGCTATATGGTATTTTACAAATGGTGATAATCCTAAATATAACACTGAAATTGAAAATGAAAAATTATATCTTCCTGCTATTACAAGAGAAAATAGTGAAATCGATACGGTTTATGAAAATAAGAGAAGAGTAATAATGAACAAATTGTATAATGAACTTGTATCTAAAGCCAAAGAATATGATGAATCAGCTCAAAGGGAAAAGGAATTTCCAAAAATTGTAAAAACAGAAGCAAAGGCTGAATATAAAGATGAGAAGTACATCTATGGACCATATAAAATTACGTCAGGAAATAAAGATGATTACAGAAACTACGAAGTCAAACTAAAAGATATAGCTGGAAATGAAATTGATGAATCAAAATATGAACTATATGTTGGTGAGGAAAAAACAACAAAAAAATTAAATGAACTTTTTGATCAAGAGTTTTATATACACTTATCAAAAGATATAGATACTGATGGTATTACTCTTAATATCCAATATAAATATGATGACAGGAAAGTTACATTATGGATATCAAAAGATAATGAAGAGAGATACCAAAAAATCGTATTAATAGAGAATAGTGTATCTACAGGAACTGAAACAGTATCAACATATCTTGACAAATACGCTGATTTATCTCTTAGAAAGTTTATATCTGCTGTAAGTGAAGATGAAAGAATAGATGAAGAAGATTACTTAAAGGAATCAAGAGAGCCAGAAGTTGATTATGAAAAATTAGATAGTGGAGAAAGCAGTACTGCTATCTATAATCAAAGTAAAACTCCTTTGTATTTAAATCCAAACGACTATGTTCTATATACTATCAGAGTATATAATGAAGGAAACATAGATGTTTATCCAAGTAAAGTTAAAGATGTTTTACCAGAGGGATTAGAGATTGTTAAGGGAAATGAAATAAACAATATCTGGGATTTTGATGAGACTACAAGATGTTGTACTACAAACGAAAACTACGAACCAAAACTTATCTCTGCACATGAAAAAGGAAAAGAGTTGAGTTATGTAGACTTGAAGATGTTATGTAAAATATCAGAAAATGTTGAGGGATCAACATGTTTGTTAAATCTTGCAGAAATTTCAGAAATCAAAGATGAGAATAATGAAGAAATAGAAGATAGAGATTCAGAAGAAAATAATTCTGTATATCCAGATAATCCTTCAGAATACAATGGTGGAGAGGATAAAGATAAGACAGATAATTATATTCCAGGACAAGAAGATGATGACGATTTTGATAAAATCATCATAAATAAAAAGGAAAAAATATATGATTTATCTCTTAGAAAGTTTATTTGCGCAGTAAGTGAGGATAGTACATTTGAAAAAAATGAGTACATAAATAGAGAACCAGTAGTTGATATTAGTAAGTTAGATAGTGGTGAAAAAACGACTGCAGTATATAAGCAATCTAAAGAAATTGTAGAAGTTAAGGAAGGTAACTACATTTTATATACAATCAGAATATATAATGAAGGAAACCAAAATTTAAAAGTTAAAAAAGTAATTGATTATTTGCCAGAGGGATTGGAATTTGACCAAAATAATGAAATTAATAAAATCTGGGAATATAACTCTGAAAAAAGAAGCTTAACGACAAAAGATGATTATGTAAGCGATGTTATTGAACTACATGAAAAAGGTGAAAATCTAAAATATAAAGACATACAAGTAGTACTTAAAGTTAAAGATGGTGCAACTAAAGAAAAAAATATCACAAATATTGCAGAAATTGTGGAAATCTTAGATGAAAATAATGAAGAAGTAAAAGACAGAGATTCAGAAGGAAATAATTTAAACTATCCAGAAAATCCATCAGATTACAATGGTGGAGAGGATGATGATAAAACAGATAATTATATCCCAGGACAAGAAGACGATGATGATTTTGATAAAGTTATTATAAGAGAAGAAAAAATATATGACTTATCTCTTAAAAAGTTTATATCTGGATTAAGTAAAGATGCTGTTTTTTCAGCAGATGAAAAGATAACAAAATATGAACCAAAAGTTGATATTAAAGAATTAGATAATGGCAAAACTACAGCAACATACACAATTAGTAAAGAAGCTTTAGAAGTAAAGGAAAACGATTATATACTATATACAATTAGAGTATATAATGAAGGAAATCAAAATACAAAAGTTGCTGAAATAGTTGATTATTTGCCAGAGGGATTAGATTTTGTAAAAATAGAATCAAACAATATTTGGAATTATGATTCAAATACAAGAAAGATTACTACAAATTCAAATTTTGTACCTATTACATTAAAAGCACATGAAAAAGGTAAGGCTTTGTCATATGCGGATATATATGTTGTATGTAAAGTAAATTCAAATGTTTCAAACAATAAAAATATTGTAAATATTGCTGAAATTACAAAGATGACAGATGAGAATAATAAGATTGTTAAAGACCGAGATTCAGCCGTTAACAATTATGATAGTAAAAAAGGATATAATCAAGAAGATGATGATGACTATAGTCAAATCATTGTGAAAAAAGAAACTACTCCTGTACAACCAGAAACAAAAGTAGTCACAAAAACTGAATATGTACCAAAAGTAGTTGAGAAAGTAAAATATGTAGAAACAAAACCAGAAACACAAGTGGTTGAAAAAGTTGTAGAGAAGAAGGTTGAAGTTCCAGCAACGGGAGATAATGTTCCAAAGATTATTATTTCAATAATTGTAATAACAATTCTTGCTAACGTATGGCAAGTAACAATAAATAAAATTAGAGAATAAAATTAAAGCTTGAAGATTTTTCTTCAAGCTTTTAATATTTTTCCGAGGATAATTTCTATTTGCAACACTTATTGATATAGTATTTGTATCACAATTATTGGACATAAGCTCATCTAGTACCGTCTGATATGCAAGTTCTGGAAAATTATTTTCTTTACTTAAATGTCCTAATACTACTTGTTTTAAGTCTTTTTTCATTAAAGCTGAAATTGTTTTTCCAGCAGTACTATTTGAAAGATGTCCCATAGGACCTGCTATTCTTTGCTTTAATTGGAATGGATATCTAGAAGTTTTTAATACTTCTTGGTCATAATTTGATTCTATAAGAATAAGAGAACTATCTTTTAAATTTTCTATAGTATTTTTATCTATATGACCTAAATCTGTAGCAATACCAATTTTCTTTTTTCCATTATGTATAGTAAATCCACAAGGATTTGCTGCATCATGAGGTATAGAAAATGGATGAATTGTAAAATCATTAAATGTAAAGTCTTCATCATTTGTAAAATAGTTAATATTCTTATCTGATATTTTTTCTCTTTGTTTACTCATAGCATTCCAAGTTTCAATATTTGCATAAACTGGAATGTCATATTTTTTTGAAATAAGTCCAAGACTATTTATGTGATCTGAATGCTCATGGGTGACTAAAATGGCATCTATATTTTCTATAGACTCATCAATTATTTCCAAACCCTCGCATATCTTTTTACCGCTAGGCCCACAATCAACCAAAATTTTTGAATAATTTGTTTGAACAAAAAGGCAGTTACCAGAACTGCCACTATATAAATTACAGAATTTTAACATAACGCCCCTAATTTTCTTTTGATTTAATCATCATCCTTGACTCTTTCGATTTTTGCGCCAAGTTTTCTAAACTTTTCTTCTATATTTTCATATCCTCTATCTATATGATCTAAATTGTAAACTTCAGTTTTACCTTTTGCAGAAATACCAGCAATTATAAGAGCGGCACCAGCTCTTAAATCAGTAGCATATACAGGAGCTGCAACAAGCTCATTAACTCCTTCAAAAACAGCAGTTTTTCCTTGAGCTGTGATATTTGCTCCCATCTTATTAAGTTCTTGCGTATATTGAAATCTTGATTCCCAAATACTTTCATTTATAATACTTGTACCTTCTGAGGTTGCAAGTACAACACCAATTTGAGGTTGTAAATCAGTAGGAAAACCAGGATAAGGTAAAGTCTTAATATTAGCTTTATGAGGTCTTTTGGTATACCATACTCTAAGATGATCACCATTTGCATCAACATTTCCACCTATTTCGATTACTTTAGCGATAATTGACTCTAAATGCTTTGTTATACAATTGTTTATCGTGATATCTCCTTTTGATGCAATAGCAGCCATCATAAATGTTCCAGCTTCAATTTGATCAGGCACTACAGTATATGATGCATTTCCTTTAAGTTCTTTTACACCATTCACTTTTATCATATCAGTACCTGCACCTCTAATGTCAGCCCCCATTGTATTTAAGAAGTTTGCAACATCAACAATATGAGGCTCTTTTGCAGCATTGTCTATTGTAGTAGTACCTTCGGCAAGTACTGAAGCAAGCATAGCATTTATAGTTGCTCCAACTGAAACAACATCCATATATATTGAAGTACCTTTTAATTTTTTTGCCTTTGCTGAGATATTTCCATTAGCTACCTCAACAGTCGCACCAAGAGCTTCGAAACTTTTTATGTGCTGATCTATAGGTCTAGCTCCTAGATTGCACCCACCAGGAATACCAACTTTTGCACTCTTACATCTTCCAAGAAGAGATCCAAGCAGATAGTATGATGCTCTAAATTTTCTTGTAGTCTCCATAGGTATGTTATTTGAATTGATATTTCTTGTATCTATTGTTACTTCATGCTGTGTATTCCATGTAACTTTTGCACCAAGTTCTTTTAGGATATCACAGTATAATTTTACATCGCTTATATTTGGTAAATTATCTATAGTACAAATTCCATTAATTAATAATGTAGCAGGTATAATAGCAACAGCTGCGTTTTTGGCGCCACTAATTGTAACCTCTCCTTTAAGAGGGGTCTTACCTGTGATAATTAATTTTTCCAAAATTATTCCCCCAATATGTCTCAATTATTCTCATGAAATATATCACAAAAAAATATATAATACAATACTTTAGAAAAAAATATCAACTTTATAGACAAAAAAAATTCACAAAAAGAACAGAAATAAAATACATATAGAACACAAAATATGAATATGATTTCTATTGACTAAATGGTAAAAAAGATATAACATTAAAAAAATCTCAAAAATGAGGGAGGTAGAAAGTGGAAGAAGACATTCAAAATTTAAAGAAAAAATTGAAAAAGTATGGTCAAGAACACCTACTATTAAAATATCATGAAATGGATGAAAACAGGCAAGAAGAATTGCTTGAGGAAATAAATAATATAGACTTTGAACTTCTTGAAGAACTATATGAAAAAACTAAAAAACCAATTGAAGATAAGGATGTATTAATTGAGCCTGTTGATTATGTAGATAAATCAAAAATGACTGCAAAAGAAAAAGATAGCTATGAGAAAAAAGGAATTGAAGCAATAAAATATAATAAGCTTGCAGTAGTAACAATGGCTGGAGGACAAGGAACCAGACTTGGACATAATGGTCCAAAGGGTACATTTATATTTGATAAAGAACATAATAAATCAATATTCGAAGCATTATGTGATACATTAAAAGATGCAGTTAAAAAATATGACACTATGATACCTTGGTACATTATGACAAGTGAAGAAAATAATGATGCAACTATTGAATTTTTCGAAGAACATTATTATTTTGGATATCCACAAAATATGGTTTCATTCTTTAAACAAGGTGAACTTCCAATGCTATCCCTTGATGGTAAGATTTTACTTAAAGAAGATGGTATGATAAAACAAGCTGCTAATGGACATGGAGGAACTTTGGAATCTATGCAAAGAGCAGGAATAATAGAAGAGATGAAAGACAGGGGAATAGAATGGGTATTTATTAATGGTGTAGATAATGTACTTGTAAAACCAGTAGATCCAATTCTTATTGGAATGTCAGTACAGGGAAAAGCTCTTGGTGCAGTGAAGTCTATAGAAAAAAATGATCCAAAGGAAAAGGTTGGTGTTTTTTGTAAAAAGAATAAAAGAGTAGGTGTAATTGAGTATACCGAAATTACAGATGAAATGGCTAATCTTAGAAACGATGATAGATCTCTTGTATATGGAGATGCTAATGCGATTTTTCACTTGTACAATATAAAAGGACTTGAAAAAATATGTGAATGTAAGCTTCCATATCATATTGCTAAAAAGAAAGCATCATATTTAAATAGTGAAGGTAAATTAGTAGAAGGAACAGAACCAAATGCATATAAATTTGAAACTTTCATATTTGATTCATATGAATTTTTCGATGATGTCGTAGTGCTTAGAGTGCAGAGAGAAGATGAATTTGCACCAATAAAAAATGCACAAGGAGTAGATAGCCCTGAAACAGCACTAAAATTATATAATGCTTATAAAACCAAAGTAGAATGTGATAGAAGATATAGAGAATGGTTAACAAATCCGATATTCACTGAAGATGTAAGAAATGAATTAAAAGAAATTTCTGGAGATCTAGAGGAAATAAAGGATAGATTTTATAAAGATCTAGAATTTGGTACTGCAGGTATGAGAGGTGTAATCGGTAACGGAACAAACAGAATGAATGTATATACCGTTACAAAAGCAACTCAGGGACTCGCAAATTATATTTTAAGTCTAGGCAGAGAATCAAGAGGTGTTGCAATTGCTTATGATTCGAGAATTAAATCTAGAGAGTTTGCTGAAAGTACGGCTCTTTGCTTAAATGCAAATGGAATAAAAACATATATATTTGATACTTTAAAACCAGTTCCAGAACTTTCATTTGCAATCAGAGAACTTGGTTGTACAGCAGGTGTTATGATAACTGCTAGTCATAATCCTCCAGAGTATAATGGATATAAAGTATATTGGGAAGATGGCGCACAGATTGTTGCACCTCAAGCTGAAGAAATAATAGCTGAAGTTGGAAAAGTAAAAGACTATTCTCTTATAAGGATGATAAGTAAAGAGGAAGCAATGCAAGAAAGACTATATAATATAGTCGGAAATGCATTAGACAAGCTTTATATTGATGAACTAAAAAAACAGGTCTTAAATTCGAATGTCATAAGAGAAGTTCAAAAAGATTTAAATATAGTATATACACCACTTCATGGCACTGGAAACATACCAGTACAAAGAGTTTTGTCAGAAGTTGGATTTGAAAATGTATATGTTGTACCTGAGCAAGAACTTCCAAATGGTAGTTTTCCAACAGTTGATTATCCAAATCCAGAAGATATAAAAGCATTTGATTTAGCATTAAAACTTGCTGAAAGAAAAAATGCAGATTTGGTTTTGGCTACAGATCCCGATGCCGATAGGCTTGGAGTATTAGCAAAAGATTCTAGCACAGGAAAATACATGACATTTACTGGAAATATGTCAGCATTGCTTATAGCTGAATATGTCCTAAGTCAAAAGAAAGAGAAGGGTTTGCTTCCAAAAAATGGTGCTCTTATCACAACTATAGTTTCTTCGAATTTGGCTCAAGCCGTAGCAAAAGAGTACAATATTAAGTTCAAAGAGGTACTAACAGGGTTCAAATATATAGGTGAACAAATCAGAAAGTTTGAGGAAACAGGGGATTCAGAGTATTTATTTGGATTTGAAGAAAGTTATGGATGTCTAGTAGGAACCCATGCAAGAGATAAGGATGCTATAGTTGCTGTTATGCTTTTATGTGAAGCTGCAGCTTACTACAAAAAACAAGGACTTACCCTATGGGATCAAATGATTAAGATATATGAAAAATATGGATTCTATAAAGAAGGAATTTATACAATTACTCTTAAGGGAGCAGATGGAGCTATTAAGATGGCAGAACTTCTTGAAAAAATGAGAAATAGTAATCCATCAAAATTTGGAGACTATAAAGTAGTTAGAAAAAGAGATTATCAAACACATAAAATAATTGAAATGGGTACAGAAAATGAAAGTGAAACAGATTTACCTACATCAAATGTTATTTATTTTGATTTAGAAGATAATAGTTGGTGCTGTGTTAGACCTTCTGGAACCGAACCAAAAATCAAGTTCTACATGGGAGTAAAAGGAGATTCTTTACAAGATTCTGAAAGTAAACTTAAAGATCTTCAAAATGATATGATAAAATGGGCAGAAAAATAGAAAAATAATGAAAAAATGTTGACAAGTGTAAAAAAATAGTGTAATATATAAGGGCAGTCGCAAAATAAGGGCTGCCTTTAAACTTATTAAGTGCAAAGTATGGGCTATTAGCTCAGGTGGTAGAGCACTTGACTTTTAATCAAGTTGTCCGCAGTTCGAGTCTGCGATAGCTCACCAAAGTCTTGCATAAGCAAGATTTATGACCCCTTGGTCAAGCGGTTAAGACATCGCCCTTTCACGGCGGAGACATGGGTTCGATTCCCGTAGGGGTCACCAATTAAATATATGCCACTTTAGCTCAGCTGGTAGAGCAACTGACTTGTAATCAGTAGGTCAACCGTTCGAATCGATTAAGTGGCTCCAATGAAGGTCTTTAGTTTTGGTTTATACCTTAATTAAAGACTTTTTTATATTTTTATTGAGTAAATGAAATTAAAATGATATAATTCATGGAGTTAATAATATTAGTTGAGGTGAGAAATGTCTTTTATAGTTGGAATAGATGGACCTGCCGGAAGTGGCAAAGGAACAATCGCGAAAAATATTAGTGATATATTAGATTTTACATATGTTGATACAGGAGCAATGTATAGATGCGTTACTCTTTATATGTTAAGAAATGACATAAAACCAGATGAAGATGAAAAAATAAAATCTTTCATAAA
>CAYYBL010000039.1:0-14220 GCA_964470175.1 uncultured Lachnospiraceae bacterium
TAATTCTGCAAGGCCCCATATAAGAGTTGTTATAATTGTAAAAATAAACCACATTTCTTTGCTCCTAATTAATAATTTTACTTTGATATTTTATCATAATATATAAAAATAACAAGTAAAATATGTGAAGGAGGTGAGCGTACAACACTCACCTCCTCAATTTGTCTCAATCCCTCCTCTTCACTGCGAAGAAATAATAAGGTATTTCCTCATCATTACAGCTTTCTACGATACCGATGATATCACAGTCGACCACTGGACAATCAATGTCCCTTTGAGTCCACTTACCATCTTCACCCTGACGAGCAAAATGATAGTCATCTTTTTCGCATTCAAAACCGAAAAAACGGTATATTGTTCTGTAGAGTCCTGCGAAAAAGATCCGCCACTCTCCGTCTCGCAGAGAGTCATCAATAGTTACTTCCCGGCAATCAAAACCGAGATCACCTAAAACCTTAGGTATAATGAATCTGGCGTCGCCATTATGAAGAAGTCTGACAAAATCAGGTGCTTCTTCAACTCCAAGTGCATGCGTAAAGCAATTATTCTTCACTCCCATTATTCTTACCTCCAATTGATTTGAGACAATTTTCTATTAGGTTACATAATAATTATAACATAAAAGTATTGAAATATCAAAAAAATGAGGGCATTCAAAAATGCCCTCGTTCAAAAAAATATATTTTTATATATTCAATTTTTTTACCCATTCATTTAATTCTTCTTCAGTAACGTTTTGAGCAAATCTTTTTCCTTCAACAAGTGTTGCTCCTTCTGAAAGAGATTGTTCAAGATCATTATTTGTTTTTCCCATTTGACTTGATCCAGAAGTAGCAAATGGTATAATAGTTTTTCCACTGAAATCGTAACTTTCCAAGAAAGTATTTATTATTTTTGGAGCAGTATACCACCAAATAGGAAATCCTAAATAAATAGTATCATATTGGTCTATATTTTCAAGCTTATTGTCTATCGCAGGTCTAGTGTTCGGCTGCTTTTTCATTTCTATTGAACTTCTTGAATTTGCATCCATCCAGTCCAAATCTTGATCAGTATATGGTTTAAATGGCTTGATTTCAAATAAATCACCATTTACTACATTTGAAAGTTTTTGTGCAACTTTTTTGGTAACGCCACTTGCACTAAAATATGCAACTAAACTCTTTGCCATATTTTTCACCTATACATAGCCTTGCTATGCCCTTTCATTTTTATAGCCAACTTGATTATATCAAAATAATTATTTATTAACAATAACTAGTTATCTCATCCTTTATCTTTTTGACAAATTCTTCATATGAAGAAGCTCCCAAATCACCTTCTTTTCTGCTTCTAATTCCAATCATATTTTTTTCAACTTCATTATCTCCAATGATTATCATATATGGTATTTTTGAAAGTTGTGCTTCACGAATCTTGTATCCTATTTTTTCATTTCTATCATCTATAGAAGCTCTTATACCATCTTTTAGTAAAGCTTTTTTAATATTATTTGCATATTCTACATGTCTATCAGCTATAGGCATAACTTTTACTTGTGTTGGTGAAAGCCAAGTTGGGAAATTTCCTTTTGTCTCTTCAATTAAGAAAGAAATAAATCTATCAGATGATCCAAGTATTGCTCTATGGATTACAACAGGTCTATGTTCTTTTCCATCTTCTCCTATAAAGCTTAAATCAAATCTTTCTGGAAGAGCAAAATCTAATTGACATGTTGGAATTGTAATATCATGATCTAAAGCAGTTCTTATTTGAATATCAATTTTTGGACCATAAAAAGCTGCTTCTCCTTTTGCTTCATAATAATCAATATTTAGCTCATTTAAGATTTGTCTTAGTTGTGATTCTGCTGTATCCCACATTTCATCATTATCAATATATTTTTCTTTATTTTCTTTGTCTCTTAAAGATAATCTATATGTAAAGCAATCATCAGAAAATTTAAAGTCTTTTATATATACTTCTTTTATTAAATTTATTACATTCCCAACTTCTTCTTTTATTTGGTCTGGTCTTACGAATAGATGAGCATCATTTTGACACATTTGACGAACTCTCTCAAGTCCACATACTGCACCACTATTTTCATATCTGAAATCATGTGCAAGTTCTCCTATTCTTATTGGTAAATCTTTGTATGAATGTAATTCATGTTTATATATAAGCATGTGATGAGGACAGTTCATTGGTCTTAAAACTAATTCTTCGTTTTCCATTTTCATTACTGGAAACATATCATCTTTGTAATGATCCCAGTGTCCACTTGTCTTATACAAATCAACATTAGCCAAATCAGGAGTATATACATGTAAGTATCCAAGTGAAATTTCTTTATCTTGTATATATCTTTCAAGGACTCTTCTAATTGTTGCACCATTAGGAAGATACATTGGAAGACCTGCTCCTACTAGTTTGTGAGTCATAAATAGATTTAAATCTTTTCCTATTTTTCTATGATCCCTTTGTTTTGCATCTTCAAGTTTTTGAATATATTCATCTAATAGACTTGCTTTTGGGAATGAGATACCATATATTCTTTGAAGCATTTTATTATGCTCATCACCTCTCCAATATGCTCCAGATGATGATAGTAACTTATATGATTTTACACATCCTGTAGATGGTAAGTGAGGACCTCTACATAAATCTGTAAA
Source organism: uncultured Lachnospiraceae bacterium (assembly GCA_964470175.1). GTDB lineage: Bacteria > Bacillota > Clostridia > TANB77 > CAG-508 > Scatovivens. The sequence continues at coordinate 2,655 of CAYYBL010000039.1, forward strand.
TTCACCTTGTTTGTAAAATGAAATAACTTCACCATCTGGTAGTTCTTCTATAAGCTCTACCTTGTATGGCTCTTGTCTTTCCTTCATAAGTTTTATTGCATCTTCTCTTGGCAGTTCAAATCTTTCTATTGGAAGATCTTCTTTTATAATTTTTTGCATTTCATCTTCAATTGCCTTTAAATCAGATTCTGTAAATGGCTTTTCTACATCAAAATCATAATAAAAACCACTATCAATTGAAGGCCCAATAGTAACTTTTGCATCTGGAAATAATCTTTTAACTGCTTGAGCCATGATATGAGATGTTGTATGCCAATACATCTTCTCCTCGACATCCATTGTCTTTCCACCATGTAATTTAATGTTAAACATATTATTTTCCTCCTAATCAATTAAATATTTTTTATCTAAATTTTCACCAAACTTTAAAATTGGCATATTTTTTACATCAATTTTATAAAACTCTTTAAAAACAGACTGAACATCTAAGGTTGTAACTTTGTTTTTATCTAGTTCTAATAAATCAATCATTTTTTTAACATCATCTGTACCCTTTCCCTCAATTTCAACATATGTTGGAATATATGGCCAGGTATCAATATCTATAGTGGTACCATTAAGCTGGTACCTAGTTCGTTTATTTTCTTGATAAGTATGTGCAGTATAACCTAATTCATTAAGCATATTATTGGTTTCTTCAAAATCAGATACTTTTATTTCCATTTCTTTTGTACCATCAATTGAATTTTTGTCATACTCTTTTATAGTAAGAGTTGTAACAGTACCATCAGTTCTAAGTCTTATCCACTTAGAATTGTTAATTGGCTTAAAATCATATACTCTACGTTTATAATTATAATCAGCGACTTTTGTTGCTCCTAAGCTATTTAGCTTTTCTTCAAGTTTTTCTTTGTCAATATCTAGTACTCTAGCTTCATATTCAATATGCATAATATTTCCTCCTTCCAACATTTTATATACAAAAATACCCCTATAGGTATTCTTGCCTATAGGGGTAAGATATTTCTCACGGTTCCACCCTAATATTTAACTCTTCAAAATTTAACGGAAATTTATAACGCCACTTTTTCAAATGGAAGCTCCAAGGTAGTTTTTCAAATATGTTTTCATAAGCTAGCTCTCAGCTAATAACTAACCCTCTCTTTATGTAACCTATATTCTACTTTTCCTCTTCATAGCTCATATATACTCTTAACACTAGTATTATACATTAATCAAGATAAAATTGCAATAACTATTCGCAGACTACTCTTTCTTTTTCTTTAAAATTTTATTTTTTATATCCAAAGGATTTATTTCATATAGTAAAAATATTGATGAAATTGATAATAATATAGAAATGATTATATATTTTATCATTAAGTTTCTTTCATATGACACACTGATGAATTTTGGAATTCCAATTATTGGAGAAAAAGCCATTACTCCAAAAATTATAAGTTCTAATATTTCACCTATATCTGACACCCTTTTTTTGAAGTTTGCTCTTAATACAGGATCAAAATCTTTTAAATTTCTTTTTATAAAAAAATAATAATTGATAATTGTCCCACTCATAATAGCAATAGACATTGTAAGATATATTATTACGTCCGTTCTTGAATCTCTATTATAATTTGCTTCTCGTATAAGGCTTATACCTTCTAGTATAAGTATAATGGAAATTGTAGTGGTTACAAAAAAATTAGTGAATAATTCTAATAATTCAAATGGTTCAACTTTATTTCTTTTATGATGTTTGTGAAATATAAGGTAGTATACAAATACTAGTAGTAATAGATAAAGCCCAAATAATAGCATTAATAATCTTGCTTTCATTTAATTACTCCTATGTTCCTGAAAATTTTATTACAGTTCTAATATCATAATCTTTAAATTTTTCTCTTCCATTCAAATCAGGAAGTTCAATAAGACACACTACTCTAACAACTTTACCACCAAGTCTTTCAACAAGTTTTATCATTGCTTCAAGTGTACCACCAGTAGCCATAAGATCATCTATTATAACCACCTTCTGTCCATCTTTTATAGCATCTTTGTGAATTTCTATAGTAGCAGTTCCATATTCTAAGTCGTATGTTTCAGAAATTGTTTCAGCAGGCAGCTTTCCTTCCTTCCTAATTGGAACAAAGGATTTATTTAAATTATAACTTATTGGTGTTCCAAATATAAAACCTCTTGATTCTGGTCCAACTACAATATCAAAATCAAGATCCTCAAGTTCCTTTTGCATCATGTCAATTGATAACTTGAAAGCATCTTTATCTTGGAGTATTGTAGTGATGTCACAAAATAGAATTCCTTCTTTAGGAAAGTCAGGCACGTTTCTAACATAATCTTTTAATTCTTTCATATAAATACCTCTTTTCTATTGCTTTATAAGATTTTCTACGCTTATATCTTCTTTTGTAATTGTTTTTAAAACTTTTTTTGAATTTGAATTTTTTGTATTAGTAGCATGCTTTATAATTGTTTTTTCATATAGGTTTCTTATAAATCTAGCATTCCCAAAATTTTTTGTATATTTATATTCTTTAATTATTTCTTTTATCTTATCTTCAGCATCTTTTTTTACTGAAAATCCTGCTTTTTTTGTCATGCCTTTAAATATTTTTAGAAGTTCATCTTCAGTATAATCTTTAAAGTTTAAAGTATATCCTATCCTTGAGACAATTCCTGAATTTGCGTTTAAAAATGCTTGCATTTCTTTTGTATATCCTGCAAATATAACAACTAGGTTATCTCTATTATTTTCCATACCTTGTATAAGTGTAGCTATAGCTTCTGCATTATAGGTATTTCCATTTCCAGTTTCCCCTAAAGTATATGCTTCGTCTATGAATAATAGTCCGCCAAGCGCTTTTTGTAATACAGCATTTGTTTTTGGAGCTGTTTGGCCTAAGTATTCTCCTACCAAATCTTTACTTGTAACTTCAATAAGTTTATCTTCTTTTATCATACCTAAATTGTATAAAATGCTAGACACCATTCTTGCAACAGTCGTTTTACCAGTACCAGGATTTCCAAGAAATATCATATGTAAGTTGATATCTTTGATTTTTAAAGTCCCTTCGGTCTTCTTTTTTAATTCTATGAAATCAGCCAAATCTCTTAAAGATTTTTTTATTTCTTCAAGACCAACTAATTCATCAAGCTCAGCAAAAACTTCTTCTAAAGTCTTTTCTTTTTCATACTTTGGTATGTGATTTTCGTTCAACACATTTTCATCAAAGTTTTTATTAAGTAAAATTTCTTTTGTTAAATTTTCAATATATTCAAAATATTTTTTGCTCGTTTTTGGATATGTGGCTGTAACATAATCGAGTAGTTTAACTTTAAAATCATCTGATAATTCATTATTTTTACTAAATGTATCAATAAGATCTTGATATATATCTTGCACCCCCGGCTTTTCTTCTTGTATATAAAATCCTTCAAATATATTTTTTATATCACTTTCAAAAAAATCTTCATATTCAGCATTATTTGAAAAGTTTACAATTGTGATGGAATTTTTTTCATTTTCATCAATCATTCTTTTTATAGAATCAGATAATGCATTTTTTAAGTGAGTATCTGTAATGGCCTTAAAATCTGTGATAACCACGACTCCATTATTTCGTCTGTATACTTCTTCATATTGCTTAATTTCTTTTAAATCATATAAAGATACCTCAGCTGTATCTGTTTTTTGAAAATAATTATATGATAAATTTGCATCTCTTATAATGTTTGCAATCTCTATAATTATTTTTCTATTTTCTACAAACATTGAAAAATTAAATGAAATATAATCTTTAATAATTTGCTCTTTATATTTTTGCATATACACTATACATTTTTTTAGTAAATCTTTAGATTTTTCAGTAATATATAAATTGTCAATTCTTTCAAATAGTTTTTCATTGCTATCATAATTATTATCATTTTTTTCTATTGGTATATCATCTTTATAGGTATCTAATGAACTATTAAAAAAGTCATCATATATATTACTTATTTTTTTAAAATTATCTTCCATTTTTCTATCCTCATAAATATTATAGACAAAATAACTTTGTCTAATAGATATTATTACATGAAGTAAATTTTTTTGCAATTAAAATACTATAAAAAATTAAAATATACAAAAGCAAACCCCCTTGCTTTTGCATGGGGGCACCAGTGGATTACAGTCCACTTAGGTATCATATGTGTAGGATTTAATAAACTGTAAGATCCTCTCGTCAGGATCAGATCGAGCAAAGCCGACTCCCATGACGATATATCCATCAAGTTCCAAATCCTTTACATATCCTCTCGGCGGCAGAAAATCATCCATCATTCGGTGGATAAGTAACTGATCTGCATTTTCTGAACCGATAAAGACATCTTCGCCTTCAAAACTTATAACAAACTTTACGCCGTCAAGATCTTTCACTATTGCTTTCATTTTGTTTTCCTTTCTTTAAGTGAAAAATACCTATACAACAGTTACATAGGTACATTATACCAAAAAATCAACCAAAAATCAATTTTATAAAAACAGAAGTTTGCAAAATGAGTAATTAATATCTAGATTTTTAATAAAGTAATAGGTAGGGATTTGCCTCCCTACCCATTATACAAAGATTATTTTTTCTTATTTATGAAATCTTTTATAATTTGCACTATTATATCTATCGATTCATTTGTAGCATCAGATATAATGATACACTCACTTTCAAGATAATCAATTATAGGATGAAGTATCATACATGTTACTATGATTGTAATCCTTGTCCACAAAGATATCGGTAAGTTTAGTGCAATAACCGCAAATGTAAGAAATATAATAGTATGAAATGCCAATATTACAGTTGCTTTTTTGCTTTCAGATTTCTCAATATATTTTCTAATTGGCATCATAAAGAAACTATCTCCTATACAATCTGGTGCTAAAAAGTATGCGATTATTACAATTGACGATGTTAAAAGTGTCAAGTTCCAATCAAATACAAAACATATTACATATAGTATCATATGGATTACGTAGTATAAGACAGAGTATATCTTATCAGAATCATAAAGTGATCCATAACTATATACACATACAGTAATAAAATGTATTCCAGCAGCTACTACAAAAATAGCTATCAAGTCAGGTCTGAACTGCCAGGTTAGCATTATATTAATAACTAATGCTATAAAATAATACCATTGTTCATTACCTTCGCCGAACCATCCATACTCAGAGCCTACAACACACCGATAAAAATTAAGCAATAAGTCTTTCATAATGATTTTCTCCTTTTGAATGCTAATCATTTTTTATGTATTTAATCTTTGTTTTATCTCCCCCTTTAAAAAATTATTTTTACAATAGTTGCAATTATAAAACTATGATGAAAAAAAGAGTTTCAATACAATCCTAGTTTCCACTAGAACGGAAATATTATATCATAGATACGTTGTATTTTCAACGAATAAAGGCTTCATTGGAAGATTATTACAATAAAAAACTATTAATTATCTATTCTTACATTACTATTAATTAAATCTTGCTTTAGCTTTTGAATATCATTAAAATCAAAAATATGTCCCTGCATACCAGTTTTTTTACTAGCTGTTATATTGTCCTCTGTGTCATCTATAAAAAAACATTCTTGTGGAACTAATTTAAATCTTTCATAAAGTCTATAATATATACATTCGTTTGGTTTTGTCATTTTTTCTATAGCAGATATTAGAAAACCATCAAAAAGCTTAGCTATTTCTAAATTTTTAACATATTCATATACCGGAATATGAGTATTTGATAAAGCATATATTTTGTAACCATTTCCTTTTAATTTTTTTATTAAATCACATATTTCTGCATTTAGGGGCATTTTTTCATACCAAGTATTCATTATATTTTCTACTTTTTCTTTTAAATTATTAGGTACATTATCTTTAAATATTGCTTTTGCACTTTCATAAGTTAATGAACCATTATCTAGTTTAAACCATTCATCTGATTTAAAAATCACTTTCTTTAATACTTGTTGTTCTTGAACAATACTTGTATAGTTTGCTATTATTTGATCTTCATTCCAACCTAGTAAAACATTACCAAAATCAAATATTATATTATTTATCATAAATAATCACTCCTATTTTTAAATATTGTTAATATTGCATTAACATGGATTAATTTCTTCATATCATATTTTTATTTTGATTTCAACATTTTTAGTTGACGTATTATTGTATTTCATAACTTGATTGTTAATCTTTTAACTAATCAAAAGTGGTGTCCCTTTTTATAGGGGCACCACGATTTTTATATATAATTTAATAAATATAATTCAATTAATGGAGCGGGCAGCGAGAATTGAACTCGCGCAACAAGGTCGGAAGCATTGCATTCTACCACTAAATTATGCCCGCATGAATCTTCTAATAATTCGGCATTTTTTGCACCACCAATCTTTTCTGTAGGTATTTTTCCAGATGCTATTTTTTCATCTAATGCGCACAAAAAATCATAATAATAATTTCCAGAATAAGTCATAGATTTCATTGTATAATGTATTGTATCAACAAAATCTTGACTATTTCGCATTTCGGCATAAGTTGGGAAATTATTGAAATTTAATGTTTTCTGTTTATAAATATCAATTATTTCTTTTTGTTTAGGAAAAGCATTATTTTGCATATATTTCTCTTTCATTCAAATATAATTAATTATATCATTTAATTGCTAAAATTACAAATATCTTTCCAATTAATAGTTGATACAATAATCAATCTATATTTGCAATAAAATAAATAAAAAAAATCAACCATTGCTGATTGATTTATCAATATCTATCTGTTCTATAAAAAGTTCGAACAGAAACGTTATTGGAGCCACCAGGCGGAATCGAACCGCCGACCTACAGGTTACGAATCTGTTGCTCTACCAACTGAGCTATGGTGGCATTATAAAAAGCATTATTTTGTTAATGCTTTTTATATTATACAATCATTTTTTTATAAAATCAATGCTATTCTGCATCGATATCTAAACTACTTTTTTCTCCATTATTTGTTGAATAGAAATTTTCGTAATTATAGTTGTATAGATTAACCACGTTAGTAAAATCATTTATGTTTAATAAATTGATTGAAAAAGAAAATGTATCACTATTATCAGTGTAATAAATACAATTATCAATAATGTTTAGGCATGGTGTTGTAGTATTTAATTTTTTAACTTCTTGAGCACCTTTATCGGTATGATTTAAATCTACTCTATATAAGGCAACTTCATTATTATCTGTATGTGAATAAAAGTATGCATAATTGTTTTTTATATTTAAGTGATAAACATCTCTACCATTATATACTAGTTCTGATTTTCCAGAATTTATTTTCGTTTTATATAAATCATGGTTTTCATTTGTATAATAGATATAATTTCCATCAATATCAAAATTATTTAATAACTCATGCTCAATTACTTCTTTTGGATTACTTCCATTTATAGACATTATTTTTGTAACATTATAACCATCTTCAACTTCGTCATAATTATAGCTGTCTACAACCTCATCGTTATTAGACTGTATTACTTCATCACTTTCTTCTTCAGTATCTCCTAACACTTCAGAACTATTAGCGTTAATAGTTTCACCTTGAACTTCTGTAATTTCTTCACCAGATTCAGAAGTTGCTGTTACTATTTCATCTTCTTCTACTTCCACTTCCTCATCTTCATCTTCATCATCAATTTCATCATAGTTACTATCATAGTTATAAATAACATATTTGTCTGTAACAATATAATCATTTGATTCTGAATTCATAAGAAGAACTTCCTTAGAAATCATTTTTATATTTTTTCCATCTAAATTCATTGAATATAAATGATTATCTTCACCTACATAAAAAATCTTATTATTGTTAACATATATAGAATTGCAATAATCATTAAAATTATTATCATTTAATACTTCTAAAGCAGTACCATCTTTTTTCATTCTATATATCTTATTGTCTAATCCATCAGAAGATGTTGAAGAACCAGGTGATTGTATTATAAAGTACACGTAACCCTTATAACAGTTTAAAGATAAAACATCCATGTTTTCCTCAAATATCTTTACTTCTGATTTATTTGAACCATCTTTTTTTACTTTATATATGCCCATTTTGGTAAGATCATTATTTGGTGCAACATAATAAATATAGTTGTTCATTTTATCCATATAACCATATTCTCTAAGATTTGCTGATTTGTCTGTTATACTTGAACTTCCATTGTTTTTAGAAACAGCAAGAACAATCACAATGATAATAATTATTATTCCAATCAAAATTGCAAGTGTACTCATTTTTTCCTGTTTTGTCATTTCCTTTTTTACGTAATTTGAATAATACTTTTTGAAAATGTTCATAATTATATACCCTCCTATGAATTACAATCCAATTGATGCAACTCCTTTAATATAATTTAATAAAACTATAACATCTGAAACACTAAAATTTGATTCTCCTTTTATACAACCTGCATCCATCTCATAACCTTCAAGTGAAGATCCTGTTTTTATAGTATTAAGCATCTTAATGGCATCAAAAATATTGACTTGAGAATCTCCATTTACATCACCTTTTTTAACAACTTTATAAAATTTACCATTATATTCAATAGTATCTCCTGTAGCAAGATTACCATTAAGTTTTAAAGCACCAGTTTTTTCTGTAACTTTACAACCTGAGAAGTTTTTAATAACATCTTCCACTGTATAAGAAGGTACGACCTTTACTCTTATATTTGCTTCATCTACAACATATGAAACAGGTGTAGCTTGATTAGTATTTGGCTGAACTGGAGTACTAGTATTAGTACCTGTATTGGTATTAGGCTCAGGAGATGTCGTTGTTGAATTATTTCCTGTACTTCCAACAGACACAATACAATCATCTCCTCCTATTTTTCTTGCGGCATAACCGTATGTACCATCTTTATTTGATACAATTAAGTCCCAATAATATCCACCTAATTCATTAGAAGCTCTTTGAATTATTTTAATAGATTCTTCATTATTTAATGCTCCTATTGCGGTACCGCCAGCTGATGCTCTAACTTTTAATGACGTACTTATATTTTTTACAACACCATTTTCATAAGTAAGGGTGTTTGGAACACTTGTATTAGGTCTTGCACAAGGTGAAGCAGGCATTCCTTCAAATATCGGAATGATAAATGTATATTGTGCAGGTGTAGCTGTACCTTCATAATATCTTTTTAAACTTGCTCCTTGACTCTGTGCTGCCATAATATTTTGTTGATATTGATGTGAATTTAAAAGAGCTTTACCTGAAACATTAAATTTCTGGTAATATAATGTGTTTTGGCTATATCTCGTAATGTATGAATCTTTTACTACTTGAGCTCCACCAATTATTGATGCTCTAATAGAAGTCCATCCATGATTTAATGCATAGCTTAAACCATTATTTATAATAGTGCTACTGCCATTACCATATGATCCTATATTGAAATAATTATAGCATCCTACGTAATTTCCGTTATATCCTCTTCCTAAGCAAAGAGTTGAACCATTTTTACCATGTTCATTAATTATTTTAGCAACTAAAAAATATCCATTTATATTGTACGTATTACTTGCATCTACTATAGCCTGAATTGCTTCTGGATTATTAAGATATGCACCATATCCTGCAACTACCCTTTGTATATCAGCATACTGTACATCAGAACCTTCTAAATCTTTGAATTGAAAAATATCGTTCTCATTTAAGGAATTTCTAGGATCCATCATGTATGCAAGAGCATCCATTGATGCGCAACACCATGAACCATTATCATAAGCTTTATTTCCACATATTGGACAAATCCATTTTCCATTGTAATTAGAACTTATTTGAAATAGGTTTATTGGAGAATAGCCATGTCCTTGAAACTCTGCTGTAAGAACTTCATTCCAACTAAGTCCTGTATAATAAACAAGAACTCTATAATTTGGATGTGCAGCTTGAAGAGTTTTTATTAGATTCTTATATCCAGGATATAATGCATCATCAATTGAATTAATATCTGGAGTTAAATCATATTTTTTGCCCTGTGCGGTATATGATATTGGAACATATATATTTAAAAATAAAACAACTATAACTATCAATACACTTATAATTTTAGATTTGTTCAAGATAAAATTCCCCTTATACATAAAAATCTATGAAAATTATAATAATAAAGTAATTTTAAGTCAACAAACTTAACACTAACTTAATTCAAATGTAATAAAAAAGACAGTATCTTTTGGATACTGCCCAAATATTTTATATCATTTTTATGAATTTTTCCCATGGTAATTCATTTTTTCCAAAATGACCATAATTAGTTGTTTTTGCATAGATAGGTTTTTGCAAATCTAAGCTATTAATGATTCCTCTTGGAGTAAGCTTGAATGTTTTCTTTATTTTACTAATTATTTCATCATCAGGAATTTTTCCTGTACCAAATGTATCTACGTAAATAGAAATTGGATTTGCAACTCCTATTGCATATGATAGTTGAATTTCACATTTCTTAGCAAAGCCATTTTGTACAACATTTTTTGCGATATATCTAGCCATATATGCAGCTGATCTATCTACTTTTGTAGGATCTTTTCCAGAAAAAGCTCCTCCACCATGCCTACTATAGCCACCATATGTGTCTACTATTATTTTTCTTCCTGTAAGTCCACTATCACCGAGTGGTCCACCTATAACAAATCTTCCAGTAGGATTTATGTAATATTTTGTATTATTATCAAGCAATTCTTTAGGAATGATAGGAATGATTACATATTTTTTAATATCTTCTCTAAGCTCTTCCATATCTACTTTTGCTAAATGTTGAGTTGAGACAACTATAGTATCAATCCTGTATGGTTTTCCATCCTTATATTCAACAGTTACTTGTGTTTTTCCATCAGGCCTAATGTAGTTTATTATGTTTTGTTTTCTAACATCAGATAGTCTTTTTGCTAATTTATGAGCTAGATATATAGGCATTGGCATATATTCATCAGTTTCATCTGTAGCATATCCAAATACCATTCCTTGATCACCAGCACCTTCAGAGTCTTCCTTCTTACCAGATTTATCTTCTAAAGATCTATCAACTCCCATAGCTATGTCTGGAGATTGTTTTGATATGTTTAACAAAACCTTACATGTTCTATAGTCAATATCAGTTTCACTATTATCGAAACCAACTTTTTTAATGGTATCTCTTACAATTCTTTCTATATCTATATCTGCTTTTGATGTAATTTCTCCTGTTACTAAAATTTGTCCTTTTCCAGCCACAGTTTCACAAGCTACTCTTGAATCCTTGTCTTCTTCTATATATGCATCAAGGATACTATCTGAAATAAGATCACATAGTTTATCTGGATGTCCTTCTGTAACACTTTCTGAGGTAAAAAGTCTCTTCATAATAAAATCTCCTTTAAAAAAAGCTTTGCGCATGCAAAGCTTCAAAATCAAATCTATTACAATCATCATCCAAAGCTTTACACTTTGACGGTATTAGCACCTAATTTAA
>CAYYBL010000040.1:0-13994 GCA_964470175.1 uncultured Lachnospiraceae bacterium
AGAATTATGATTGTGGAAGTTATGGGTAGATATGCTGGATGGTTAGCGTTAGAATCTGCAATAGCAGGAGGAGCTGATGTAGCTCTTATACCAGAAATTCCATATGATATTAATAAAGTGGTAGATAAAATAAACGAAAGAAATGCTAGAGGAAGAAACTATACAATAATTGTTGCATCAGAAGGTGCAATGCCAAAAGATGGAACAATTACGATAAAAAAACAACTTGATGAAGGCAAAGGCTTAGACAATATTAGACTTGGAGGAGTTGGAGATAAGATAGCAGAAGAGTTAGAAACTCTTACTGGTCTCACTGCAAGAACTACTGTAATGGGATATGTTCAAAGAGGAGGTACACCTTCAGCTTTTGATAGAGTCCTTTCTACGAAATATGGTTGTAAAGCAATGGAGCTTGCAATGCAAGGAATATTCAATGTCCTTGTTACTTATAAAGATGGAAAAATGGGGTATGTGACACTTGAAGAAGTAGTTGGAAAGAATACAGAGATAGGCTCTGCATCTGGCCATACAAAGGAAAGTAATATTAAAAAAGTTACACTTGATGATCCATTAATTCAAGTTGCAAGAGACATTGGTATGTGTCTAGGAGATTAATTTAAAAGGAGAAAAAAATGAAAAAATTTATTATTGGTTTGATAGTTTTACTACTTGTTTTGGTAATAGGATTTGGTGGTGTTTATGAATATATGAAGCTAAATATGGATCCAAAAAAATCATATATGCAAGGAGTGTTGGAATTTGTACAAGCTTCTGAATCGCTTGATTTAGGGCCTTTGTCTGAAATAGATAAAGTTGCAAAGGAATCACCTGTTGAAGTTGATACAACTGTTAATATTCCAATAAAGAATGGTGATCTTAAAGATGCTTTGTCTGAATTAGGAATAGAATCACCAATTGAAGTGAGTGCTAAAAGTATTGTAGATGCTGTAGATTTTGCTTCAAATGAAAGTATTACTGTAAAAACAGGAAAAGAAGATAAATTCTTTGATGCAAGTTTAATTGTAAGAACTGATGCCATAGGTGTAAAGGTTGATGGTGTAGATGATAAATACATTGCACTTAAAAATGAAGATTTAAAAGAGTTTGCAAAGAATCTTGGAATTGATGATGAAGAAACTTTGGAATTGATTCCAGATAAAATTCCTTTGGATGCATTTTCTATGGAAGAAATTGATAAAATAAAAGAAGATTTTACTCAGTTTGTTACAAATACTTTGAATGAGTATGAAAAAGATAGTTATTCTGTTGAAAAATTTGAAGAAGACTTTGGAAGTGAATTTGGAGTAAAAAGTGGTAAGAAATATACATTTACAATACCAAAAAAGGATATAGTTTCAAAAGCAAAAACATATGTAAAGAACTTTTTAGATAATGATAATCTTTTAGGTGATATTAAAGCATTAATTCCAGATGAATATATGGATGATTTAAAAGAGGAGATAGATGATTTAGGTAAAGATATAGATGATAAAAATGTTAAAATTACGCTATACAAATCATCTGATGGAGTATATAAGCTTGTAATAATTGATGATTCAAATGTTGAATATTACAATAGCACAATAGATAAAGCAAAATCAATTTCTTGTCAAAAACTTACAACTAATGCTGAATATGATAAAGATGGTAAAATTAATTCACCTGCTTCAACCGTGGAAATGATCACTAAAAATGACGGAAAAAGCGTTTCTGTATCATCGAAATTATCATACAATCAAGATAATGTAAAAACTATTATAAGTGACAGAAAGAATTCTACTAAGTCGTTTTATGATGACGATACAGATTCATATACTTCTGAATTTACTTTTGATACTGAAGAAGATGAAGAAGATGATGATGATAATAATTATTATGAAGAATATTACAAAGATTTGTACAAGGATAGAGGATATTCGTTCGAGATTTCTTATGAAGGTAAAGATGGAGAATACACTGGAGATATTACATTTAATGTAGATGATTTTCTAAATGAAGATGATTTTGATGAGGAAGAGTATAAAGAAGTAAAGAGCGTTTTGGATAATATTACAATTAGCTATTCTTCAAAGAAGGTAAGTAAATCTGATATTATTTCACTTGATGAATCAAATTCAAAATTTGTAAATGACTATAAAGAAGAAGATTTTACAAAACTTTTAGAAGATATTGTTCAAAATATGAAAGAATATGCTGAAGAAAATGAGACTTCTGCAATAGCACTTATTAGTGGATATATGGATGGTTTATATGGTGAAGATAATGAAGATAATGAAGATGGTGATGATCATGAATGGGATATTGAAGATCTTGAAGTAGATGAAGATGAAGAAAATGTCGATGAAGATGAAGAAGAGGAAGAGGCAGACGAAGAAGAGGAAGAACTATAATAATCAAAATTGTTATAATATCGTTTATAATTAAGAAAAATCAAGCTTTTTTTACAAAAAGCTTGATTTTTGGGTTAAATATGGTATAATGATAAGGCTGTTTATTTTAAAGATAATATAAAGTTTCGGAGGAAATATAATGAGTGTTAAAGTTGAGAAAACTGATAAAAAGAATGAAGTAAAATTAGAGTTTACAATTGATGCAAAAACATTTGATGAGAGTATTGTTAATGTATTTAATAAAAATGCAAGATATTTTAATATACCAGGTTTTAGAAAAGGAAAAGCTCCTTTTAGTGTAGTAGAGAGACATTATGGAGATGAGATCTTTTATGAGGATGCATTTAATGAAGTTGCTAATAAAGCATATGAAGAAGCTATAGATAGTGAAAAGTTAGAAATTGTTAGCAAACCAAAAATAGATGTAGTTCAAATGGAAAAGGGAAAAGATCTTATATTTACAGCAATTGTAAATACAAAGCCAGAAGTTGAACTTGGAAAATATAAGGGAATAGATTTAGAAAAAGCATCTCAAAAAGTTACAGATAAAGATATTGAAGAAGAATTAAATAATATGGCCGAAAGAAATTCAAGAATGGTTAATGTAGAAAAAAGAGCAGCAAAAGAAGGCGATACAGTTCTTATAGATTATATAGGTACGATTGATGGAAAAGCATTTGAAGGTGGAAGAGCTGAAAACTATGATTTAACACTTGGATCAAAAACTTTTATACCAGGATTTGAAGAGCAAGTTGTTGGAATGAAGATAAATGAAGTAAAAGACATTAAAACAAAATTTCCAGATGACTATTTTTCAAAAGATGTTGCTGGAAAAGAAGCAAATTTCAATGTTACAGTTCATGAAATAAAGGAAAAAGAACTTCCAAAGATAGATGATGAATTTGCAAAAGATGTTAGTGAATTTGATACATTAAAAGAGTTAAAAAATGATATAAAATCAAAAAAAGAAAAAGCAAATGAGGAAAGAAGTAAAAGACAACTTGAGAGTGATGCAATAGATGCAGTTGTTGAAAATTCAAAAATAGATATTCCTGCTGGAATGATAGACTTAGAATTAGATAATATGCAAGATGATATGAATAGAAATCTTTCATATCAAGGATTTTCTTTTGAGAAATATTTGCAGATGGTTGGAAAAACTGTTGCTCAGTTTAGAACAGAATCAAGAGATCAAGCAATTAAGTCAATAAAAAGAAGACTTGTATTAGAGGCAATAGCAAAAGATGAGAAGATAGATGTTTCAGAAAAAGAAATTGATAGTAAGCTTGAAGAACTTTCAAAAGCATATGGAAGAAAAGTTGAAGATCTAAAAGCTATCAAAGAAGTTATAGAGGGTGTCAAAACCGATATTAAGGATGAAAAAGTAGTTAAAGTTTTGATAGATAACGCTAAAATAAAAGAAGTATCTGAGAAAAAAGAGAGTGAAAAGAATTCAGTTAAAGAGGAAAAAAAAGATACAAAAAAATCAAACAAAAAATAAAATATTAAAGTATAAGAGAGTGTGAAAGTTACACTCTCTTTTCTTTTTTGAAACAACAATGATACATTTTTTTTATTTAGTTGATTTTTTTACCACGTATACTATAATAAAATATATAAATTTAGTTATTTGAAAAAAAGGATGTTTGGATGAAGAAGTATTTTGATTTGACTTTTCCGCAAAAATCAATTTTACTTGTTGAAAATTTTTATAAAAACACTAATATTAATAATATTTGCGGTCATGTCACAATAAAAAATAGGGTTGATTTTGCAAAATTTAAGATAGCTATGGAAACTGTAATAAAATCAAACCAAAGTTTTTGGATCAGGTATGTGAATACAAATGAAGGCGTTAAGCAATATGTCTCTGAGAGGCGTGATTTAGACGTCAAAATTGT
This sequence comes from uncultured Lachnospiraceae bacterium, assembly GCA_964470175.1. Taxonomy (GTDB): domain Bacteria; phylum Bacillota; class Clostridia; order TANB77; family CAG-508; genus Scatovivens. The sequence goes on from CAYYBL010000040.1 coordinate 4,292, forward strand.
TGACTTAAAAAATGAAGATGAAATAGAATCTTTAGAAGAAAAAATAAAACAGAAATGTTTTGATATATATAATGAAAGACTGTTTGAAGTAATCATATTTAGACTTCCAAGAAAAAAGGGTGGATTTATTTTTAACGGACACCATTTAAATGCGGATAGTTGGGGCCTTGGACTGTTTTGTAGGAAGCTTATGTCTATATACAACAGTCTATTAAAGGATGAAAAGCCTTGCACTGAAGGACTAGACTATACTGATTTTATCCAAACTGAGAATAACTATAAAAATAGCGAAAGATATAAAATAGATAGAGATTATTGGATTCAAAAATTTAAAGATAATGTTAATCCAGCGACTCTTCCATCAGATATTATGGCAGATAGATTAAGTGTTTCTTCAATTGGAGAGAGAATCTCATTTTTTATTCCGAAATCAAAGATGAAGTTGATTTCAGCTTTTTGTGCTCAAAATAAAATTTCTAATTATACATTTCTACTTGCAATCTATTCAATTTATTTTTCAAAAGTTATTAATTCAGATAATTTCTCATTTGGTACACCAATTTTAAATAGAACTAATCAGCAAGAAAAAAATACAATTGGTATGTATGTTAATGTTGTTCCATGTAAGGTAAGTATTGATGTAAATAGTAGTATCAAAGATTACATGCATAAAGTTGCGAGTGATTCTATTGGAATGCTTAAGCATCAAAGATATCCATATAACCAGTTATTAGAGGATTTAAGAAAAGATGATCCTAATGTGCCAAATTTGTATAATATTGTTATTTCATATCAAATAACAAAAACAAATGAAAATATTGGAATAGATTATAAGACGAGATGGGGGTTTGATGGAACAAATGCAGATGATCTAACTATTCAATTTATGGATCTTGATGATAAAGAAAATATTCTTGTTGATTATGATTTCAAAAAAATTAAGTTTTCAAAAGAATATATTAGAAATATGCATAGTAGAATCTTAGAGATTGTGAGTCAAGTAATTGAAAACCCTGATATCATTATTAAAGATATAGAGGTTGTAAATAGATTTGAGAAAGATAAAATATTAAATAAGTTTAATAATACAAAAGTAAAATATAACAAAAGTTTAAATGTAATTAGGCAGTTTGAAGATGTTGCAGCAAAGAATAAAGAAAAGATTGCAATTATTTCTAATAAAAATAAAATTACGTATGAAAAATTAGATGAAAAATCAAACATGTTAGCAAATTATTTGGCAGGCCAAGGTGTAAAACCTAAAGATGTAGTCGCTATTATGATGAATAGAAATATAGACTTAGCAGTAGGACTTTTGGCTATTTTGAAAACTGGTGCTACTTATTTACCAATTGATCCAGAATATCCTAAAGATAGAATAGATTATATGCTTGGTGATAGTAATACTAAGCTAGTATTAGTAAATAATAAAACATGTGGTAAGATAGATAGTGAAGCCTGCAAAGAAATAAATATAGAAAAAAATAATATTTATAAAAATATGAACAAATTGGATGTAAAAATTAATCCAGAAGATTTAATATACGTTATATATACATCAGGATCTACAGGAAAACCAAAGGGTGTAATGTTAAAGCACAAAAATATTACTAATTTTTTAGTTGGTATGAAAGACATTATTGATTTTGATCAAGAAAAAATCATGTGTTCGATTACAACGATTTGCTTTGACATATTTGTTCTTGAGTTTTGGGGAAGCCTTACATCTGGTATGACCCTTGTACTTGCAAATGAAGAGGAACAATCAGATTTTGAAAAATTAAATGAATTATGTATAAATGAAAAAGTGGATATAATTCAAACTACGCCATCTAGGTATAAACATATGCTAGAGATACTAGATCCTAATAATTCTTTCCTAAACGACTTAAAGGATTTATTAGTAGGTGGTGAAGGACTTCCAAAGTTTTTAGTGGAAACACTTAAAAAATATACAAATGCAAAAATATTCAATATGTATGGACCAACAGAAACTGCAGTTTGGTCAACAGTAAAAAGAATAAAAGATGAAAGTCAGATTACAATTGGATATCCAATTGCAAATACTACATGTTATATTTTGAACAAAGATAAAAACTTGATGCCACCATATGTACCAGGTGAATTGTATATTGGTGGAGATGGAGTTTCAAAGGGATATTTAAATAGGAAATCACTTACTGAAGAAAAGTTTGTTAAATCAAAATTTGATGGAATTATATATAATACAAATGATTTAGCATATTTTAAAGATAATGGGGAAATAGTACATCTTGGTAGAACTGATTTTCAAATAAAAATACGTGGATATAGAATTGAACTTGAAGAAATAGAAAGCAAAATAATTAAATATCCTGGAATAAAAAATGTAGTTGTGTCTGCTGATAAGGATAATAAATATCTTATTTGTTTTTATGTTTCTGATGATGAAATAGATACTAAAAAAATTACAGAGTATTTATTAAAAGATATGCCAAATTATATGGTTCCATCTGTGTATTACAAATTAAAGGAATTTACTCTTACACAAAATGGAAAGCTTGATAGAAAAAAGCTTCCAAATATAAAAGTAAAAGATGAAAAAACTGAACTTGCAAATACAAAGACAGAAAAAATTATTTCAAAAGTTGTTTCTGAAGTCATTAATGATGATAATGTTGATATCAATATGCCTTTTATTGCACTTGGGCTTGATTCACTTGGAATTATACAAGTTCAAACAAAACTTTTAAATTATAAATATATTTTAAATACACAAGATTTTTATAAGTATAATAATATAAAATCACTAGCAGAGCATATTGACAACAATATCTATACTTATCAAGAAAAGAATGAACAAGTTCCAATAAGATTTAGACATACAGATGATGAGATTTTAGCTAAAATAAGTCAAAAAGTAAATGATGCAAGATATCTGGGAAATGTATTTTTAACGGGTGCAAATGGATTTATAGGAATTCATATTTTGCATGAACTATTAAGCAAAACAAATATAAAAATATACTGTTTAGTAAGGGAAAAAAAGGACAGTAGTTCTGTAGATAGAATAGATAGAGAATATAAATTTTATTTTTCTGAGTCTATAAAGACATTTTTAAACAAGAGGGTATTTATATTAGATGGAGATATCACAGAGGATAGTATTGGGCTTAGTAAGAAGAATGTTGCTAACATAATAAAAAATTGTAAGACTATTATTCATACTGCTGCAAGAGTAAAGCACTATGGAGATTATGATATTTTTTACAAAATAAATACTAATGGTACAAAAAATGTTGCAGAATTTGCTTTAAGTAATAAATTAAGATTTATACATATTTCTTCTATAAGTGTATCAGGTAATTATCTTGTAAAACAAGACAATAGAAATATTGATTTTTCTGAAAATAGTTTATATATAGGTCAAAAATATACTGATAATGTATATGTAAATACCAAATTTGAAGCTGAAAAGCAAGTATTAGACCTTATGGAAAAAGGACTTGATGCACAAATTCATAGAATTGGTATATTAAGCGGAAGATATAAAGATGGAGTTTTTCAAGAAAATATTTTTGACAATGCTTTTTATAATAGAATAAAATCAATTGTTGTTCTTGGTAAAATATCGGAAGATATGTTAGATCAAAATATTGAGTTTACACCAGTTGATTTATGTGTAAGAAGTATCGTCGCACTTGCAAAAAATAAAATATGTGATGGCAAGATTTATCATTTGTACAACCATAATTTTATTAAAATTAGAGATATAGTAGAAGTGCTTAATTTCTATGGTCAAAATATTGAAATCGTATCAAATAAAAAATTTAAAAATAATATGCTAAAAGTTGCAAGTAGTACTAATTCTAATAATTTATATGGTATTATAAATGATATAGAAAATAGCGATGACAAAGAAATGATTTTGAATTATAATTATAGTGTAAATATAAAATCAAATTATACAAGAAAATATTTACACTTACTTAGATGTGATTGGAATAAAACAGATTCAAAGTATTTGAAGAAAATAGTAAGTTATATGAAAAAGGTAAAATTTATTTAAGGAGCTAAAAGTTGAAACAAGATAGAAGACTATCACCAAGTACAATTGTTACGATTATATATAATGTAATAGCATTTTTTGTAACTGTTTCTTTATCACTCATAATTCCAAAAGTCTTAAATTATGGTAAAGGGACGATTAATACTCCGTTTGATATACAAATGTCGGGTATATCTTTCACTATGCAATTTTTATTGATTGCATTAGTTGCTATGATTATAATATCTCTTGCTGCAAAAACTGTTTTGAGAGATGTTGACAAGTGGTTTAGGTTATCAAAAGAAGGAAAGAAACCAGATAAAAAACTTATAAAAAGTGTAAGAGAAAAGTGTCTGGATGTACCATATGGATTTTTATTTTTTGAGGTATTTATACCTGTAGTTATCGTTATTTTGGGACTTGCGTTTACAGGAAGTCATGATATAGTTATGATTTTTAAGGTTGTTCTTCTAGTTTTTTCTATGAGTACATTTCTTTCTGTAGTGTCATACATATCATCTAAAACAATCTTTGATAAAATATTATCAAGTACATATACTTATGATAAAAATATAGGAAAAAGAAGAAATATAAGAGAAAGAATGTTTGTTATTATTCTTTCTATATTGCTTGCGAGTATCCTTATGACATCACTGGTTGGATATTCTTCAGGTATTATTGAAAAAGAGGAAGCGTTATTTAATTCATATGAGTATATTTTAAACCAAAATTTTGACACTGCTAAATTATATAATGTGGATGAAATAAAAGATATACTTAAAAGCTTAGTTTTACTTGATAATAATGAGACAATTTTTATGGAAACTTCTGAAAATGAATTTATTAATGTCAAAGGAAAAGAAATAACAGATTTTGTTAAAGAGTATATAAAACAGTCAGTAGTGGATGAAAATGCAGGAAGATTATATGATAGTTATGGATTGGACAGGCAAGGTGCGAGTATAAAGATAAATACAGATAAAGGCATTTATAGAATTGGGATTATGTATGATGTATATGCTCTTATTTCTTTAAAAAGAATAATAATAGCAGCAGCATTACTCATGATTATCTGTGTGGCAATTGTAATAATATTTAGTAATTCTATTTCTAAAAGCTTGCATGATATTTATATTGGATTTAAAAATATTATAAGCAACAAAGATAAGATAACTACTCTTCCAGCTATATCGAATGATGAGATTGGAGATCTTGTAATCTCGTTTAATGATATTCAAAAACTGAATAGTGAGCATGTAGCAGATATCGAAAATAAACAAAATATGCTTATAGAAAGAGAACGTTTGGCATCACTTGGACAAATGATTGGTGGAATATCTCATAGTTTAAAAACACCTATATTTTCAATTTCAGGTGGTGTAGAAGGACTAAATGATCTCGTTAATGAGTTTGACTCATCTATAGAAGATCCTACAGTAAATGAAAAAGATATGCATGATATTGCAAAGGATATGAAAGAATGGATTGAAAAAATTAGAGGTCAACTTTCATACGTATCTGAAATTATTACAACAGTTAAAGGTCAAGCAGTAAATCTTTCAGGAGAAGATTCTATTGACTTTACAATAAAGGAATTATTTAGTCATACAAGTATATTAATGAAACACGAATTTCAAAGTGCACTCGTAACCTTAAATGTAGAAAATAATGTAGATGACAGTACTATAATTCATGGCAATTTAAATAATTTGGTTCAAGTTTTAAATAACCTACTTTCAAATGCAATTCAATGCTATACAAATGAAGAAAAGAAGCAGGTAGATTTATGTGCTAATAAAAAAAGTGGATATATCATTATTACTATTAGAGATTATGGACCGGGTATTCCAAAGGATGTTAAAAACAAGTTATTTAAGGAAATGATTACTACAAAAGGGAAAGATGGTACAGGACTTGGAATTTTTATGTCATATTCTATGATAAAAGGAAAGTTTAATGGAGACATGAAAATTGATGATGTGGATGTTGGAACAAAGTTTGATATTTATATACCATATGATGGGTAATGAAGGGAGTATAAAATGCGCCATTTAACAAAAGAATCAGTAAGTGAAAATAAAAAATATAAAATAATTGCTGTTGATGATGAGCAAGGTATAATAGACTCTTTAGAAGTTTTTTTAAGGCATTCGGGATATACTTTGGTAGGATGCACAGATCCCTATAAAGCAATTGAAATGGTAAAGAAAGAGCATTTCGATTTGATGCTTTTGGATTTTATGATGACACCAATACATGGAGACACTGTAGTTGAAGAAATACGAAAATTTAATAATGATTTATATATAATTCTTCTTACAGGGCATAAAGATTTAGTGCCACCTATAGAAACAATAAAGAAACTTCAAATTCAGGGTTATTGCGAAAAAGAAGATAAATTTGATCAACTATTACTACTTATAGAATCGGCTTTTAAATCAGTAGATCAACTTCAAACTATCCAAAAATTTAATAACGAGCTTACAAAAACAAAAAAAGAATTAGAAACAGCATATTTGGAAACTATAGAAATAATAAGATATATGGTTGAAGCTAAAGACTCGTATACAAGGGGGCACTCGGATAGAGTGTCAGCTTATGCTGTATTAATTGGAAAGGAACTTAAACTCTATGATAAGGATATGAAGATCCTTAGAATTGGAGGACTTTTCCATGATATAGGAAAGATTGGTATACCAGACCATATTTTATTAAAAAAGGGAAAACTTACTGATGAAGAGTATTTGGAAATAATGAAACATCCATCTATTGGAAAGCAAATACTTTCTAATGCATCTATATTTAGGGATATTATACCTATAGTTTATTATCATCATGAAAGATTTGATGGAAGAGGTTACCCATCACATTTAAAGGGAAAAGATATACCTTTCCTAGCAAGAGTAGTTACTGTAGCTGATACATTTGATGCAATGACATCAAGACGTTCATATAGGGATGAACTTGATTTTAACTATGTAAAAAGGACAATAAAAGAAAGTGAAGGAACTCAATTTGATCCAGAAGTAGCAGAAGCCTTTTTAAATGTACTTGAAAATCATCTCGATAAAATAAAAGAAATTAAGAGACAGTTCCCAGGATAGAGGATTTTTTATGAATGGTTTAATTGTTATAAATAAAGAATCAGGTATTACCTCACAGGGCGTAGTTTCAAAAGTAAAAAAGATTTTAAACGAAAAAAAAGTAGGACATATTGGAACATTAGATCCTATGGCGGAAGGGGTACTTCCAATACTTGTTGGAAGCTATACTAAGATTTCAAAATATTTAATCCAGCATGATAAAACATATATTGCTACAATAAAATTTGGAATAAAAACTGATACCGCTGATTCTGAAGGAAATATAGTAGAAGAAAAAGAAGTAAATATAAAAAATATAACAAAAGAAGACTTTAATATTATTTTAAAGTCTTTTTTAGGGGAAAGCATGCAAATGCCACCTAAATATTCTGCAATAAAAATAAATGGAAAAAAACTATATGAGTATGCAAGAAATAATGTTGAAGTTGAAATCATGCCAAGAAAGATAACAATATATGATATTGAAGCTTTAAATATAGATAGTATGCAAAATGAATTAGTTTTTAAAGTAAGTTGCTCAAAGGGTACATATATTAGGACATTATGTGAAGATATTTCAAATAAAATTAATACTGTGCGGATACATGAAAAAACTAAATAGAACAAGAGTGGGCATTTTTGATATAAAAGATTCCATTACACTTAGTGAACTTGAAGAAAAGAAAGATAGTTTAGAATGCTACATATATACAATGGAAAAGATATTTAAGGATTTTGAAAGTATAGAGCTTGATGAAAAAAAACTACCATATTTTTTAAACGGTGTAAGAATTACATGTAAGAAAAATGACGGAGTTTATAATTTGTATTGTGGTAAAAAATATATCGGACTTGGAGAAATAAAGGATAATTTATTAAAAAGAGATGTTTTAATTATCGACAAAGTGCCATAACATATGTTATAATAGTAATTGTGTTTATTTAAGATAGAAAGATTGAGAGCATAATATGAAAATTTTAGCTATAGGAGATATTGTAGGAAAGGCAGGGTTAGATTGCTTAAAATCTAAGATAACCCAAATAAAAGATGAGAATAATATTGATTTTGTGATAGTTAATGCAGAAAATGCAGCAGATGGTTTTGGAATTACAGAAAAGATGTTTAAAGAGCTTATGAAATTAGACATTGATGTAATAACAATGGGAAATCATACATGGGGTAAAAAAGAAATATTTAATATAATAGATGATATGCATATTATAAGGCCTGCTAATTATTTAGATAACGTTCCTGGAAAAGGATATAATATTTATAAATCTAAAGGGAAAAAAATACTTGTAATGAATCTTATAGGAAGAGTTGATATGCCAGTTCTTTCTGAAAATCCATTTTCGGTAGCAAAAAAGATTGTAAATACTGAAAAAGCAAGTGTTGATATTATTATTATTGATTTTCATGGTGAGGCTACAGCTGAGAAGAAAGCATTTGGATATTACCTAGATGGAGATGCAAGTATAGTGTTTGGTACACATACGCACGTACAGACAGCGGATGAACAGATACTTCCTAAAGGAACTGCTTATATTACAGATATTGGTATGACCGGTCCAAAAGATTCAGTTATAGGAATGGATATAGAAGTTTCACTTAAGAGATTTTTAACTTCTATACCAGAAAAATATAAAACAGCAAGTGGTGCATGCAAAGTTGATGCAGTTATTTTTGATGTAGATGATAGTACAAACAGAGTAAAATCCATGAAAAGAGTAAGTTATTAATGGTAATAGAAAAAACTATTGAGAATTTAAATGAAATTAAATATGGATGGATAGATAAAGATGGAAATATTTATAAAAAATCTACAAAGGATTTTTTTATGAATAATTATCATTTGATGTCAATAGATGAAATAAGAGGATATGGTGTAGGGACTTCTTTTGAAGAGGCAGAATATGCAAGATATCTTTTAGAAAACGAAAATATTAATTGCCATACATATTTTATTAATTACAATAGTAACGATATTGCACGTTATTCTATAGCCACATGTTATTTAGATGGCAAATGTTGGGTTTTAGATTCTTATAGAAAATATTCAGGATTAAAAATATGTTTTGATTCAATATATGAACTGCTTTTTTCATATATTGAGTGTTTTCCAAAGATTTATGGCATAAAGAATTTTGATTTAAAAAATCTTAGTGCTTACGAATATGAAAAACCAAATTATGGTATTACATATAAAGCTTTTTCCGATTTTTGCTTAGGTGGCGAAAAGGTAAATCTAGAAAAACATATTGAAAATATCGCAGCAAAATTTTATATAGAGAGTCAAAAAGATTTATTTATAAATGAAGTTGACCCTAAATCAGGATATAAAATTCTTTCAAGTAATTTCTTAAAAGATGAAAGATATAATTGTGTATTTGATATTTCTAAGAATGAAAACATTGAGAATATTGAAAGAGATGTATCCGATGAAATGATATATAGAGATGCTAAAATATGCTTTCTTACTTTTTCAAATGAAGGCCATACATATTTAGAAAAAAATTATGATTTATTTTTTATGCAAAATCTTTATATATTTTATAAATTTTATTCATTAAAAAATATTAAAAATAAATTACA
>CAYYBL010000041.1:0-13562 GCA_964470175.1 uncultured Lachnospiraceae bacterium
TAGATTTCCTACTTTTACAGTATTATCCTTAACGAATTCTTGATCAAGTAAGCATATTTCTGCATAAAACTTTCCAATTCTTCCTTGAACTATTTTTTCAGCTATTGCTTCAGGCTTTCCTTCATTCATAACTTGAGCTTTTAAAACTCTCATTTCTTCTGAAATTCTGTCTTGTGGAACTGATTTCTCATCAATGAATTCTGGTCTTGCAGCAGCAATTTGCATACATACATCTTTTGCAAGACTCTCATCACCCTTTGCAAAATCAACTAACACACCTATTTTTCCGCCTAGGTGAATATAACTTTGGATAAGACCTGTTGACTCAAATCTCTTAAATCTTCTTATAGACATGTTTTCACCTATTACATAGATTTTATCTGTTAAAACTTCTTGTACCGTTTTTCCAGAATCTAAATATGGTTTTGCAAGCAAATCATCAACATCCTTTGGATTTGTTTTTGCAATTATTTCAGAAACATCATTTACAAATTTTACAAATTCATCATTCTTTGCAACAAAATCTGTTTCAGCATTAACTTCAACTATTGCTCCTACTTTCTTATCCTCAGAAACATATGCATTTACAACACCTTCTGCAGCAATTCTTCCAGATTTTTTTGCGGCTTTTGTTATACCTCTTTCTCTAAGAAGTTCCATAGATTTTTCCATGTCTCCATCTGTTTCAACTAAAACTTTTTTGCAGTCCATTATTCCTGCACCAGTTTTTTCTCTTAATTCTTTAACTAAACTTGCTGTAATCATTTATCTTATCTCCTTTTTTAGATTTATTCTTTTTTTGTAGATTTTCTTGTAGTCTTTTTCTCAGCTTTTTCTTCTTTTTCTTCTTTTTCTTCAACCTTTTCTGATTCTTCTGCAGGTTTTTCTGCTTCTTCCTCTTTTACAGCTTTAGATCTAGTAGTTTTCTTTTTTTCCTTTACTTCAACTACTTCTTCTTTTTTCTCTTCAACTACTTCCTCTACTTTTTCTTCAACTTCTTCTGCTTCTTCTACTACTTCTTCTTTTTCATTTGAAACCATAGTCTCAACACTAGTAGTTTCTTCTGCTTCTGCCATAGCTTCCATTTGATTATCTTCTATAACTGCATCTTCTCCTTGTCTTCCTTCAATAACTGCGTTTGCTATACAATCAGCTATAAGTTTAACTGCTCTTATAGCATCATCATTTCCAGGAATAACATAATCAACATCATTTGGATTACAGTTTGTATCTACCAATCCAACAACTGGTATATTTAATTTACGAGCTTCAGATATAGCTATATGCTCCTTCTTTGGATCTACTACAAATATAAGTCCTGGTTTTTCATTCATAGTTTTTATACCACCAAGATTTCTTTCTAGTTTTTCCATTTCTTTCTTAAGACCAATAACTTCTTTTTTTGGTAATACATCAAATGTCCCATCTTGAGACATCTCCTCTAATTTATTTAATCTTGATATTCTTCCTTGAATTGTATCAAAATTTGTAAGCATACCACCAAGCCATCTTTGATTTATAAAATACATACTACATTTTTCTGCAGCTTCTTTTATACAATCCTGTGCTTGTTTTTTTGTTCCTACAAATAGAACTGTCTTTCCTTCTTCAACTTGCTCTTTAACAAAGCTATAAGCTTCATCTAATTTTTTTGATGTCTTTTGTAAATCTATGATGTGAATACCATTTCTAGCTTGAAAAATATATTCAGCCATCTTTGGATCCCATCTTCTTGTTTGATGTCCGAAATGAACACCTGCTTCAAGTAATTGTTTCATTGCAACTACTGCCATTTTTTTATTTCCTCCTTAAAATTTGTTTTTCTTCCATAAACTTCAATATCTTAAACAACTTTTTTAAGCACAATTTAAGACTCCATTTATGTGACTACTATGCTTTCTTCGCAATCTCAGCTATTTCTGAAAAAGCTTTACTATCTGATACTGCAAGCTCTGCAAGCATCTTTCTGTTTATATTTACATTAGCTTTTTTTAGACCTGATATAAGTCTGCTATATGTAATTCCATTTTGTCTTGCAGCTGCATTTATCCTAGCTATCCATAATTTTCTAAAATTTGATTTCTTATCTTTTCTACCAACAAAAGCATACATACCAGATTTCATTACTGCTTGTTTAGCAGTTCTAAATCTATAATGTTTAGCACCATAATATCCTTTTGCTCTCTTTAATACTTTTTTATGTCTTGCTCTTGTAGTGATTGCTGTTTTAACTCTTGCCATTTCAATTCACTCCTTCTATTTCATATTTCTTAATTTCCATATGGTAATAATCTCTTGATTCCTGCTTCTACAGTTTTATCTGCATATGCATTTTGGATTTTTCCACTTTTCTTTTGTCTTGTAGTTTTTGTAGCTAAACGATGTCTTCTATTTGCTTTTGTTCTTTTTACCTTGTCTGTAGCTGTATAATGATATCTTTTCTTTGCAGCTTTATTTGTTTTTAATTTTGGCATTTTTAATACTCCCTTCTACAATTTTAGTTTTATTATTTTTTAGCTAATATAATAAACATTGTCTTACCTTCTAGTAGAGGCTTCTTTTCTACTACTGAAATATCAGATAAATCTTCGATAAACTTATTTAGTATAGTCTCACCAGCTTTTGTATTATTTAATTCTCTTCCTCTAAACCTTACTGTAAATTTTACTTTGTTTCCTGCCATCAAAAAGCTCCTAGCATTTTTGCTTTTGAAAGAAAAGTCGTGATCACCAATATTTGGTGTAACTCTTATTTCTTTTAGTTCAAGTGCTTTTTGATTTTTTCTTGATTCCTTTTCTTTTTTTGCTTGCTCAAATTTATATTTTCCATAATTCATGAGTTTGCAAACCACTGGCTTACTATTTGGAGAAACTAAAACTAAATCTAAATCAGCTTCTTCTGCGTATCTCATTGCTTCATCAATAGATACTACCCCTATTTTTTCTCCTTTAGCTCCAATAAGCTGAACTTCTTTTTCTCTAATCTGTCCATTTATCTGTAAATCTTGTTTGATAGCAAAACACCTCCTTAAATAAAAAAAGACTTCATTTAAGAAGTCCCATCCACGACACAAATATAATATAAGATATACTATATATATAACCTTTTGCCATAAAAAGCCCAGGTGAGAAGTGGATACTTCTTCTTAAAACATTAATATAATACAACTTTTTTTCATATCTGTCAAGCTTTTATTATTTATTTCTACTAAAAAAAGATAAAACTTTTTCTTTTATTCTTGCAAAAAAACCCAATTTCTGTTCTTCCAAAAGTGATTTTTCTTCTGTTTCTTCAGTATTTTGTACTTTTTCTTCTACTTCTTCTTTTTTGATATTTACAGTCTGTACTTCTCTTGGTCTTGAAAAATCATCATTTGATTCTTTCTTTTCTTTTATACTATATTCAAAGTTTTCAAACACTGCATCTATATTTGACTTTTCATATAATTTTTCTGTGATATTTGAGTCATTTTGTAACATCATCTGATATAGTTCTTGCTTTCTTTTTTCATCTGCACACCAATATTTAAGATGCATAAGTGCAATTAATTCAAGTGCATATTCTGAAAGATTTTGACTTTGAAGTGGTTTATGTGGATCTACCTTTACTTCATAGTCTGGATCCTTCATTTCATGGAAAAATCGTACTAATTTTTTTGGCAGCATATCAATATATCTTTGATTCATATGATTTATAATATAATCAACTTCTGCATATGCTCTTATGTCTTCAAGTGTAATAATAGTATTCACTTTGAATTCCTCCTAATTTTTTCTTTTGTATCTTTTTATTATAGAGTTATTTCATCATCTGATTTTGTACTTTCTCTTCCATCACTAATCTCTACAAAACCATTCTTTTTTATGTCCGAAATTATCTTATCCCAAGCATCTTTGTTTGATCTAAGTACCACGCTTTGCTTTGCAAACTTTATTCCTGAAATTATAGTCTTACTATATGAAGTTTGTTTTGCACTCTCAAGTGTAGCTTCATAAAAAGCTTTTTCATCATCAGTTATTTCACCTAGTTGATCTTTTACGACTTCAAAATTCGCTACAAGATTTATATCTTGGGTGACATTCTCAAGCATCTTTTCATTAGAAAATCCTACAAGAGTATAATTTATTCCATCAACTTCTTTTTCCTTTATACCTTGATATTCTGCTTTCCCACCTTCATCTATTTCTTGACTATCTAAAATAGTTGTCCCATCTTCATCATAAAATATAACTTTATATTTTTTCATAGCTTTTCCTCCAGTTATTGATTACAAAATGTTATAATCAATTGTTTACATTCCACATCATAAATTTTATTATAAAACTATTTTTTATTCAAGCATAAATTAATAATATCACTATATATTTTCAATCTGCCAATCAATAGGATCTAAACCATTTTTTGAAAGAAATTCATTTGCTTTAATAAAATGATTATTTCCAAAAAAACCATGATTTGCAGAAAATGGACTTGGATGTGCTGACTCTAAAATAAGGTGTTTTGGATTTTTTAGTAAAGATTTTTTTGCTCTTGCAAAATTTCCCCAAAGCATAAAAACAACCGGCTCTTCTTTCTTATCGATTTCACTTATTATCCTGTCTGTAAATGTTTCCCAGCCAATGCCTCTATGTGAAGCTGGTGTATCTTTCTGTACGGTAAGTACAGCATTTAAAAGAAGTACTCCCTGTTTTGCCCATTTTAAAAGATATCCATTATTCGGAATATAACAGTTAAGCTCATCATGTAGTTCTTTATAAATATTTTTAAGCGATGGTGGAATCTTCACACCAGGACATACCGAAAATGAAAAACCATGAGCTTCGCCTTCTCCATGATATGGATCTTGTCCCAATATCACAACTTTTACTTTATCATATGGTGTATACTTCATAGCCGCATATACATTTTCTCTCTTAGGATATATCGTTTTTGTCGCATACTCATTTACGACATATTCATGCATTTTTTTATAATAATCTTTTTCAGATTCTTCTTCTATTATTTCTTTAAATTTATTAGCCATTTTACATCACCTTCTAAAATACAAATGTGTAAATACAATCTACCAAAAGAATGATAGCTACCGTGCATGCTATTATATTTACCTTTTTTATACCAAGTTTTGCAACTATCTTTTCAAACAAAGGTTGAACTAAGTATAAAAATACCACTCCTCCAAGTCCAAATCTTATAGAAGGAGAAAGTGCAATTCTTGCTTCAAAATTTATAGCATAATTTGCATATGTTTGCCATGGCCAACTTCCCATAAAAAACTCACATATATACGATGTAACAAGCTCAATTGCTGTTGCAATAAGCATACAAAGCAAAAACACCACTGGAGATAATAACCATTTTTTTAATCCTTTTTTATTTTTTATCATTGGATATACAGTAAAAATAAAAGCTAATGCACCAAAGCCATACACTGGACAATATGGTCCGAATAAAACTCCTCTATTACTAAATCCCCATCTATATACAACAACTTCAAGAAAAACTTCATATATCCAGCCTATTATTGCATACATTACAAAATACAAAAAATACCTAGCAATTTTACTTTTTAAATCGACCTTCTCTTCTTCCATATTTTTACCTCTTTCGTCAAATTATACTTTCCTACATTTTATCATAATAAATTTGACTTTAAAAGTTCATTTTTTATTCTGAAAAAATAGTAATTATGATAAAATAATTTCATGAAAACTATTAAAAAATTTTTAATTAGAATATTTGCCGTATGTATTGTAGTGATAATTCTTAATTATTTGTGGCTTAATTTTTTTTATTTTGCAACAAAGAAAGAATATGTAAGTTTCACAAAAATACCCGACTTAAAAAATGGCTATATTCCTCAAGGACTTTGCTTTCTTGAAAACCATAACTTGATTTTACAAACTTCATATAGCAAAAAAAATCCAAGTAAGGTTTATGTCATTGATTTTACAAATGGGGATATTTTGAAAGAATTGACTCTAAAAGATTCAAAAAATGATGATTTGTATATTCATGCAGGTGGTATAGCTTCAGATGAAAACACTATTTGGATATGTGGGGACAATTCATTATACATTTTTAGCTTATCAGAAATACTTGCCACCAATGAAAATTTTATAAATAGTGCTGAAAAAATAGATTTTCCAGTTCATACAGACTTCTGTTATTATCAAACTAATAAAAATATTTTATGGATAGGAGAATTTATAAGTCCGTTTGATAGAAAATCTACAGCATATCTTTTAGGATATCATATTGAAAGCCATCAACCAATTGAAAACGCTGAAAGTCCTGATTATAAAATTGTCATACCATCAATGGTACAAGGTTTTTGCATTGATAGCCATCACAATTTCATTTTTTCTAGATCATACACAGGGTTTATTTTATCATTTATTGACATACATAAAAATATACTAGATTCTGGTTCAGAATCTAGCATAAATTATAGTTATAAAAATTCTAAAAAAATCTCACGCATACGAATACTTCCTATGTCTGAAGGGATATTTTTTAAAGATGGCAATTATTATATTCTTTTCGAAAGTGGTGCTAAAAGATATTTGTATGCCTTTCCAAAAATAAAAAATGTTTTAATATTAAACTAGATATTAGCTCAAATTTTGCAAAAAATTTTTTGATTCTTCAATTACATCGAGCTTACTCTTCATTTCAATGGTAATATATGGCATAAACTTAGAAGGTGAAATTTTTATTCTTAATTTGTATATTCTAAGTAGCTTATCTACCATGTTAAAATTAAATCTTTCTTTATCAAAATAAAAAATCAAATTTTTATTTTTTTGTACTATTTTCATTATATAATGCTTTCTTGCCAAATTTCTTATTCTTGCAATTTCTATCAAATTCTGAATCTCATCTGGCATTCTTCCATATCTATCTACTATTTCATTCGTGACATTTTGTAAATCTTCATCATCTTTGCAAAGAGCTATATCTTGATATATTTCTATTTTTTGACTTGAATTTTGTATAAATTCATCTGGTATATAGCTTGAAACATCTATATCAATCTGCACATCTACTTCTTCTACAACTTCTTTTCCTTGAGCTTCTTGTACCACTTCATTTAAAAGTCTCGTATACATATCATAACCTATCTGTTCCATATGTCCATGTTGTATTTCTCCTAAAAGACTTCCTGCTCCTCTTATTTCCAAATCTCTCATTGCGATTTTAAACCCAGATCCAAATTCTGTAAAATCTCTTATTGCTTTTAATCTTTCTTCTGCGACTTGTGATAAATTTTTATCTCTTTTATATGTTATGTATGCATAAGCTTGTCTATCTGCCCTTCCTACTCTTCCTCTTATTTGATAAAGTTGTGCGAGGCCGAGCCTATCCGCATTTTCTACTATTATTGTATTTGCATTTGGTATATCTATACCAGATTCTAGTATAGTTGTACATACAAGTACATTTGAGTTTCCTGCCACAAAATCTTCCATTATATTTTCAAGTTCTTTACCTGGCATTTGTCCATTTGCATATACAACTTTTGCTTCTTCTACAAGGCTATTAATTTCCATAGCTTTTTTTTCAATTCTTTGTACATTGTTGTACAAATAAAAAACTTGCCCACCTCTTTCGAGTTCTCTAGTAATTGCTTCCTTTACAACTTCTGCATCATATTCAAGCACATATGTCTGTACTGGCTTTCTGTTTTGAGGTGGCTCATATATTACAGACATATCTCTCATACCAACTATAGACATGTGAAGGGTCCTCGGTATAGGAGTCGCTGTCATTGTGAGAACGTCAACATTTTCTTTAAGTTCCTTTAGTCTTTCCTTAGACTTTACACCAAACCTATGCTCTTCATCTACTATCAATAATCCTAAATCTTTAAAACTTACATCTTGACTTAAAATTCTATGTGTCCCAATCAAGACATCAATTTCTCCAAGTTCAAGTTTTTTTAGAATACTTGTCACTTCTTTTCTACTTCTAAATCTGTTTAGAAGTTCAACACGTATTGGGTAATCATTCATCCTAGATTTAAATTCTTCATATTGTTGTTGTGCCAAGATAGTGGTAGGTGCAAGGTATGCTACTTGTTTTTGATCCATTACTGCCTTAAATGCTGCACGTATTGCTACTTCTGTTTTTCCATATCCAACATCTCCACAAAGCAGTCTATCCATAGGTCTTGGTTTTTCCATATCCTTTTTTACTTCATCAATACACCTAAGCTGATCATCTGTTTCTTGGTATTTAAATCTTCCTTCAAATTCATTTTGCCAAGGAGTATCTTTGCTAAAAGCATAGCCAGGTAATTTTTGTCTATTAGCATACAATCTTATTAGTTCTTCTGCAACTTGTCTTAAATTGTTTTTTACTCTTTCCTTAGTCTTGTCCCACTCTTTTGAACCAAGCCTATTTAATCTTGGTTCGGTTCTTTCAGGACCTATGTATTTTCTAATATTATCTAAAGAATCTGTAGGTATGTATAGAACATCCCCATCTTTGTATTTAAGTTTTATATAGTCCTTTGTAATACTATCCATACTTATAGTATTTACGCCAACATATTGACCTATACCATGGCTTCTATGTACAATATAATCTCCTTCTTTTAGGTCATCAAATACTATTCTCTCTGCTTCTTTAAATTGCTTTGGTATTCTTTTTCTTTTAATGTTTTTGTTTTCAAATAATTCATCTGCAGAAACTACAAGTAGATTCAAATCCAAACATTCGAATCCAGCAGAAAAAGCTCCTGGCGCTATTGTAATACCACCAAGAGTAATTTCATCATCTAGAATATCTACAACATTATTTAATATCTTATGCTCCAAAAGCATAGTTGAAATATTTTTACAATTTTCAATATTTCCGCCTAAGATTATGACTTGTTTTGCTTTCCTATTTGCTTCTTGTAATTCCTGAAGCAATATATCCATTGAACCACGAAAAAAGTTCACCTCCCTATAGCTAAAGCTATATCCGTTTCTTTTTGCATGCATACTAGGTTTATCTACAAACCCAAGGTCTTGTTTTTCAAGGTATATCACTTGTTTGTCGTTCAATTTCTTTAAAAAATCATCATATGTTTTGGCGTTTTTAATTACTTCAGGAACTATCTTATTTTTATCAACTAGGTCAGCAATAAGATTTTCACTATCTTTTATAATGTTTTCATATCTTGTCTTTATCTTTGCAATTTCATCTATGAATACTATAGTATCTTTTGAAAGATAATCTAAAAGAGTATTTGATTCATCATAAAATGAATCAAAATATTTATCAATCTTAGAGCTGTATTGCATATCTTTTATTTGTTCTATATCTTTTTCTACTTGTTCCTTTTGTTTTGCTGTATACGTGTTTGATTCTATCTTTTTGCATATTTCATCAATGCTCTTTTCTAATAAAAACTCATATGCTGGATATATTCTTACAGAATCAATCATCTTAACTGTCCTTTGAGTAGATAAATTGAACATTCTTATGGAGTCTATCTCATCTCCCCAAAGTTCTATTCTTATTCCTGTTGTATTTGAAGTTGCAATATCAACTATTCCACCTCTTACACTAAATCCACCTTTTCCTTCTACCTGGTCATATCTTTCATATCCAAGTTTTATAAGATTTTCTTTAAGTTCTTCTAAGTTTAGAGTATCAGAAAGCTTTATATCAAGAACATTTTTATAAAGATTTTCTTTTTTTATCATTTTTTGATTTGCTGCTTCAATAGTTGTTACGATGATATATCTATCATTTGATAATAATTTATTTAGTACATTTATCCTATCAAACAATATATCTTTATTTTCAGCAATATAATCAAAACTAACTATTTCTCTTTTTGGAAAAAATAAAATATTCTCACCAAAATACTCTAAATCACTTATTAATTTCTTAGCTTGCATTTCATTATATGTAATAATACATACAGGTTTTTCCAAATAGAATTTTGTGCTATACATCATTTGTACTTTTCCAACATCTGTAAGACCTGAAAGCATAATTGGTGTAATGTCTTTTTTTACATCAAATAAGAAATCGTTATACTTCTTTATATTAGGCATCATCTTTATAAGAGAATTCATTATATACTTCCTTTTTTATTATTTTTAAAAACACGTGTTATATTATATCATACAAATGTTTAAATATCAACGATTTTTGCTTTTTTATTAACTTGACTTTATCACAAAAGTATTGTATAATTTTTATGTCAACCCATTGTTTTTTCACATTTTCCACAACAAGGAGGGATCTATGAAGAATGTTACACTACGGTTCTTCCGAAATCTAAATTCCGGCGGAACCACGAAGAAAATTTCTGTCGCAAATAATTGGATTAAACGACAAAAAGACCTTGTCGTTGCATTCTGTACAGTTGAAGGTAGGCCTATTATTTCAGCGCCTATTCTAGAATTTAGGAATGTCAAATCCAGTACACCAGTCTTTCATACTAGAGCAAACTCTACGTATAAGATTGTGAACACTGTTAACAAACGCTGCAAAGTGAAAACTGTAACTTTTGTGAACCGGAAAGGCTACATAGTCTCTAGTAATCTTGATGATGCACAAAAGTGGCTACAAGAAGATGGTGATGTTTATTGTGAAGAGGTCTCTTTAAATGTTGTCGATGTTGACCCAAAAAGGAGGACCTTTGAGGTTGAGGATGGACGCACAATTGAAGTGGAATGTGACAAGAAATGAGGGTCTCAATTATGCCCTCGAAAAAATGACAAAGCGGGAATGAATAGCATTACTATTCATTCCCACTTTTATTTATTGTATTTTATATTATTTTACAATTAAAAATTATACTTTGGTCTTTCAATATATGATGTATGCAAAAGTGTATGAGCCTTATGACCACCTGGCTCCCCTAGATATTCTTCATAAATCTTCTTTAACACAGGATTTTCATGAGATTTTCTTATTACAGATTTGTCATCTATATCATATAAAGTAGCTGCTCTTTTTGATCTTATATCCATTTCCATTCTTTCTTTTGAAGAACGAATTGGTTGACCTCCTCCCATTACACATCCACCTGGACATGCCATTATCTCTACAAATTGATAATCTGCTTTTCCAGATTTTATTTCTTCCATTATAGTTTGAGCATTTTTTAATCCCGATGCAACAACCACACTTACTTTCGTACCATTCATATCAACTGTTGCCCTTTTAATACCTTGCTCACCTCTTACAGATTCATATTCTAGTTTACCAAAACTATTTCCAGTAACTTTTTCTTGAACTGTTCGAAGTGCTGCTTCCATAACTCCTCCTGTTGTACCAAATATAGCTGCTGCACCTGTTGCTTCTCCCATAGGATCATCAAATAATGAATCCTCAAGATTAACAAAATCAATATGTGCTTGTTTTATCATTCTTGCAAGTTCTCTTGTAGTAATTACGGCATCTACATCGTCAAATCCTGCACCTTGCATATCATCTCTTGTTCTTTCAAATTTTTTTGCAATACAAGGCATCACTGATACTACATATATTTTACTTGGATCTATTCCTTCTTTTTCTGCATAATAAGATTTTATAAGTGCTCCAAACATTTGATGTGGTGACTTGCAAGTAGAAAGATTTGGTATAAGCTCTGGATAATTTAATTCCAAATATCTTACCCATCCTGGACTACATGATGTAATCATAGGAAGAGTTCCACCATTTTGAAATCTATCTAAAAATTCTGTACCTTCTTCTACAATCGTAAAATCAGCACCTGTATTTGTATCAAAAACTTTATCAAATCCAAGATACCTAAGAGCTGTAACCATCTTTCCTTTTGAATTAGTGCCAACTTCCATACCAAATTCTTCGCCAAGTGCCGCTCTAACTGCAGGTGCTGTCTGAACCACAACATATTTGTCTGGATCTCTTAGTGCTTTCCATACTTCTTTTGTAGAATCTTTTTCTGTTAGTGCACCAACTGGGCATGCTTCTATACATTGTCCACAGAATGTACAGTTTACATCATTCAAACTCATATCATTATAAGTAGATACTTTTGACTCAAAGCCTCTATTTGTAACATCTATAGCACCAATTCCCTGTACTTTTTTACAAGTAGCTACACATCTTCTACATAATATACATTTATTAAAATTTCTTACAATTGAAGGTGATTTATCATCTATAGGATAATCATTTCTTTCACATTTATATCTTATATCATCAACATAGAATTCTTGTGCAAGTTTTTGAAGCTCACAAGTACCATTTCTAGGACATGTTAAACATTCTCTATCGTGATTTGAAAGTATCAAATCAAGTACTGTCCTTCTTGCATCTATAACTGTAGGTGTAGCTGTTTTTACAACCATTCCTTCAGCAACCTTTGTAATACATGCAGTAGTAAGTCCTCTCATTCCCTCAACTTCAACTACACACATTCTACAATCACCAACTTCATTTACATCTTTTAGGAAGCATAGTGTTGGAATATCTATTCCTATTTTTTTAGCAGCTTGCAAGATAGTTGTTCCTTCTTCGACTTGAACAGGTCTTCCATTAATTGTTAAATTAACCATTTAAGTAATCTCCTTTTATTTTTTTATTATACATATTTTATCCTTCTATAGAATGGAAAGGACATTTTACAATACAAGTTCCACATTTAATACATTTTGCTGGATCTATGTAATGTGGTTTTCCTGGCTCGCCTGTAATCGCTCCTACTGGACAGTTTCTCTTACACATTCCACATCCCTTACATGTTTCTTCAACAATATGAACATTAAGAAGTGCTTTACATTCCCCTGCTGGACAATGCTTTTCTTTTATATGTGCTTCATATTCATCTCTAAAATATCTTATTGTGCTTAATACTGGATTTGGAGCAGTTTGTCCAAGTCCACATACAGATGCTTTTTCTATGTTTTGGCTAAGATCCTCTAATTTTTCAATATCTCCTTCTTCACCTTTTCCTTCAGTAATTCTTGTAAGAATTTCTAAAAGTCTTTTATTTCCTATTCTACAAGGAGTACATTTTCCACATGACTCATCTACTGTAAATCCTAAATAAAATTTTGCAAGATTTACCATACATTTTGAATCATCCATTACTATAAGTCCACCTGATCCCATCATTGAACCAATTGATTTAAGTGATTCATAATCAATAGGTGTATCTAAATGTTCAGCTGGTATACATCCACCTGAAGGACCACCTGTTTGAGCTGCTTTAAATCCTCTGCCATTTGGGATACCACCTCCTATATCAAATACTATTTCACGAAGTGTTACTCCCATTGGTACTTCAACTAATCCAACATTATTTACATTTCCACCAAGAGCAAATACTTTTGTACCCTTTGATGTCTCAGTTCCTATATTTGAATACCACTCAGCACCATTTAAAATAATTTTTGTAATATTTGCATATGTTTCTACATTATTTATAAGAGTTGGTTTTCCAAATAACCCCGCATTTGCTGGAAAAGGTGGTTTTATTCTTGGCTGTCCACGTCTTCCTTCAATTGATTCTAAAAGTGCTGTTTCCTCACCACATACAAATGCACCAGCTCCAAGTCTAACTTCCATATCAAAGTCAAATCCTGAAC
>CAYYBL010000042.1:0-13417 GCA_964470175.1 uncultured Lachnospiraceae bacterium
TATAACTATAATTTTTTTTAAGTGCAATAGTATTTTTTTTATTTTATTATTATTTTATTTTATATTATTTTTTTTTATTTTTTTTGTAACAAAATGTAATAAAAAAGTTATGATTATTTTATTTTTTTTTAATAAAAAGGCATTTACATTTGTTGTGATTTTATATAAAATATATGAAGAAATAAAACAATGAACGTCATGAAAGTGTATACATATTAGGTCTTGTACGAAATATAAGATTTTTTAGAGGACTTGACAAAAATAAACAAAAGATTGAAAGGAGTATTTATAGTTATGAGGATTCTAATGCTATCATGGGAGTATCCACCAAGAGTTGTAGGAGGAATATCAAGAGTTGTGCATGATCTTTCTCACAAACTCATAGAAGATGGACATGATATCACAGTCGTTACGTATAGAGATGGTAATATGCCATACTATGAAGATGACGGAGGTGTTAAAGTATATAGAGTTGACAACTATATGATTTCTACTAATAACTTTATAGACTGGATATTACAGCTTAACTTTAACATGGTTGCAAGAGCTTCAGAACTTATAAATGAACAAGGTAAATTTGATGTTATACACGCACATGACTGGTTGGTTGCATCAGCTGCAAAGACACTTAAAAATTCTTTTAACATTCCTTTAGTTTCTACAATTCATGCTACTGAAGCTGGTAGAAATAGCGGTATTCGTACAGAAGAACAAAGATATATAAATGATACTGAATGGCTTCTTACATATGAGTCATCAGAAGTAATAGTAAATAGTAATTATATGAAGGGTGAACTTCAAAGATTGTTTGGTTTGCCATATGATAAAATAAATGTTATTCCTAATGGTGTAAACTTAAACTTATATGACAACGTTGAGAGAGATTATGATTTTAGAAGAAGATTTGCTATGGATAATGAAAAAATAATATTATTCATGGGAAGACTTGTTTATGAAAAAGGTATACAAACACTTATAGCTGCTATGCCAAAAATATTATCACATTATAATGATGCAAAACTTATAATAGCAGGAAAAGGTGGTATGATAAATGAACTCAGAAATCAAGTAAACTACCTAGGCCTTGGAAATAAAGTTTATTTTACGGGATATCTTGGATCTAAGGATGTAGCAAAAATGTATAAATGTGCTGATATTGCTGTATTTCCAAGCACATACGAACCATTTGGTATAGTTGCTCTTGAAGGAATGCTATCAGGCGCACCTGTTGTTACATCAGATATTGGTGGATTAAATGAAATCGTAGATCATGGTGTAAATGGTATGAAAAGCTATGCTGGAAATGCAAATTCTCTTGCTGATTCAATACTTGCTCTTCTATTTGACAAAGAGTTATGTGAAAGAGTTACAAAGAATGCAATGGAAAAAGTAAAATCTCAATATAATTGGACAAAAATATCTCAAGATACACATTTTGCTTATGAAAAAGCTATAGCTGAAACTATGGCATCAAGACTTGCAAGACAAAATGCTCAAGAGGCTGCACAAAAAGAAATAAAGAAAACAAATGAAATAACAAACTTATTGTCATTTAAGAAAAATAGACAAGCATTTGCATAAATTTAATACATAAAAAACCTGATTTTTAAAATCAGGTTTTTTTATTAAAAATAGCAAAGGCAAATTTTTCAATTATGCTTTTGCTATTCAATTTTAATATAATATTAGTTATTAGTTTCGTAAATTCTATCATGCAATTCTTGTATCGTTTCTTCTTTGCTTTCTAATTCGTTTTGTTGCTTTTCGATAGTTGATTCTAAATTTTTTATTTCACGCTCTAATTCTACTATACTCTTTTTTAGATTGTTATTTTCCGTATCTATCTTTTCGATTTGTAAATCTCTTGTTTTTTCTTGTTGTAATTGTTTATTTTGTTTTAATTTTTCAATATTAGCCTTTGAAGTATAAATCTTTACTATATTATCATAATTATAAAATTTTATTTCCTTATTGTTTATATCTTTAATAATATCTCGAATTGTATTCATAATGTTAGTTTCATCATAAGAATATACATATATAATATCATTTTCATTTTCTATATCTGTTTTATATCTCTTAGAATGGCTAACAACAATTTTTATATCACTTGAATCATTTTCAATATACTCTATATTTCTAATACCAATTGACAAATTATCAGTCATTTGAATATTATATGTATCCTCAACATTTTCAGTATTCTCTTCTACAATATTAAATGTAGTTACCCCAATAATAATCATTCCTATACTTAATCCTGCCAATACTAATGAACTAATTAACAATATAGCAATTCTCGTTTTATGATTTTTCTTACTAACAATAAAATTATAGATCATTTCTAAAATTATAAAATTAATAATCAATGCCGAAATAATCCCTAGCACTCCGCCAACAAAAACAAGTCCGGTTCTAACAAATAAGAAACTTAATACTAATGATGTAACTAGTGCTATGAAAGAAAATCCAAATCCAACTCCTATAAATATAACTATCATTTTAACAACTAATAATAGTAGTTTTAGTACTCCTGCTAAAAATTTAGATTGAGAATGTTCTGGATCTCTTATAATAATTTTTTCACTTTTTTTCTCTAATACAATTTTTTTCTTTTTTTCGGTATTGGATGTTTCTATCTCATTTTTTTCCTCATTTTCATTAACATCAATATCTTTAATTTCTTTTTCATTAATTATTTCATAATAATCTAAATATCTTACCTTAAATATGTGTAGTAAAATAATAATTCCAATACCTAATGCTAATATTAAGTATAAAGACTCAAAGATATTATGAATTACATAGTATATTCCATCTGGTAGCCCACCAATCAATCCTCTTAATATACTTCCTCCTATCGCTCCTGCTATAGCAAATACACAAATTAAAATTCCTATACATATAATCTGCTCAATAATACATTTTATTTTCTGTACAAAACTCATAGAACTAAATATATCAACCGTTTTTGTTATAAATTCTAGAAAATCTTCTATATATTTATTAATATTATTTTGGGATTGATTATTTTCACTTACTTCTTTTACATTTTCATTCATAAGTTCATCAATATTATAGTTATAAAGTTCACAGATTTGTAATACTTTATCCATTTCTGGATAACTTTGACCAGATTCCCATTTTGATACTGCTTGTCTTGATACGCCTAATTGTTCAGCAAGTTGTTCTTGTGATAAGCTATGTTCCTTTCTTATAAATTTAATATTCTCAGATAATTTCATATTAAATTCCCCCTCCCTTGCTGTCTATATTATCTAATCAACTGGTTGCATACTACCAATTTTAGGTTGTTTTTTTGTTAATTTTAAGTTGCAATTTCATTATAATGCAATTATTAATATAGAAAAAAGTAATTATTAGGTTGCCCTTTGTTTTCTCTTTTTGATTTTCCATTAATGTATTCTTATTTAACATTAATCTTTTGTTTTTACAATAAGCATCATTCAATGAATTCTTTTTATATCAATGATATTAAATAAAATACTAAACACGATACAGGATAAAAAACATAATAAAAATATCTAAATCCCTTTATCTCTTTTCCCTTTTTTCCATTGTACATAACAAAAAATATAATAGGAATTATTGTAAATAGTATACTAGGTACATTCTTTTTATATGATTTTATAAAATCATATAAAGACAATGGTAAAAATTTCTTTGCATACCTATACCATATGCCATATGCATAATACAGTAATACTAAAAAAATATACGATATACATTGTACTTTTTTATTTTTTCTTGAAATAAATAAGACAAAGCACATCATTACTCCATACCATAAGTAATCCACTTTTAATATCATTCCAAAAATAGCTACTAAAATAGTTAATAAAAATCCTACAAATTTATTTTCACTCTTTTCATAAAGAATTATTGAAAGCATACCGAGATACAATGTAAACATTATATTAAGTTTTCTTACCTCTAATATATCGCACTTTTCTACAAGTGAAGAAAAAAGTGTAAATGGTATTTGTGATATAAATGCAAATATAAGGAGTCTTTTTATATATTTTTTTAAATCAGAAGTATGTGTATATCCTTCAACCAAACAAAAAGCAAAAAGCGGAAAAGATACTCTACCAAAATACTTAAAAATAAAGTATTCATTAAGTGTGGGTATTGCATACCTAATATGATCTATAACCATTGTTAAACAAGCAATAATTTTTATTACAAAAATAGTCATATACTATTTACTTACTTTCTGAATTTTTTACATAACTTACATTTTCTACATTCTTATCAACTTCAAGTAACATATAATCATACCAGGTTTTTCCAATTGGTCCAAGATATGCTCCTGTTTTATATGTATAAGTAACTTCAGCATCTTTTTTACCATTTGAATATTTACAATCATCTATAGAATAAATGTATTCTTTTGAATCATCTTCTTGAACAGATATATATACCAACTTATTTTTTTCAAAGAATTCTTTGTTATAATAATTTTCAATATCAGTATTTTTTAAATTAATCTCACCCTTCTTCTCCATACCAGAAGATGATACAAGTTCTTGAAATTCATCATATGATGAAATAAGTCCATTATCTTTTCCATTTCTAGCTTTTACAATTCCATAGTTAATATTAGTTTTTGTAAGTGTTTTTACTAGAAACACCAAAAGAATAATAGCTAATATAGATACAACTATAATAATTTCTTTTTTATAATTTTCCATTTTTTCTCCTTTGTCTTTATTCTTCCCAATTATGAAATACTTCAAGTATATCATCTAAATCTTCAAGACTATCTACAAGTCTTTGCATTTTTTCTGAATCTTTTTCATCAAGTTTCACATAGTTGTTTGGAACCATTTGGACACTTGCTTCTAAGAATACTAAATTATTCTTTTCGAGTTCTTCCACAACTTTTGAAAAATCCTCAGGTGCTGTAGTAATTTGATAAATCTCATCTTCTGCTGAAAAATCTTCTGCACCTGCATCTAAGGCAAGCATCATTAAATCATCTTCTGAGAAAACACATCCTTCTTTCTCAATTACAATAACACCTTTTTTTTCAAACATATATGAAACGCATCCTGTAGTACCAAGATTTCCACCTGCTTTATCAAAAACATGTCTGACATCTGCTGCTGTCCTATTTTTATTATCTGTTGAAGCATTTGCAATAATCGCAACACCACTAGGGCCATAACCTTCATATGTAATTTCTTCATAATTAGAGGTATCCCCTGCTCCAGATGCTTTTTTTATTGCATTATTTATGGTGTCATTTGGCATATTATTTGCCTTGCACTTTGATATAACATCTTTTAGCTTAGAATTTCCTACAGGATCTGGTCCTCCTTGCTTAACAGCAATCATTATTTCTCTACCAAGTTTTGTAAAAATCTTTCCTCTTGCTGCATCAGCTTTTCCTTTTTTCGCTTGTATGTTGTGCCATTTTGAATGTCCGAGACATAATATCCTCCCTTCTTAAATAATATTATTTAAGTATATTTAATCCTTTTCTGCCCGCATATTGTGCAACATTCCCAAGTTCATTTTCAATATTTAAAAGTCTATTATATTTTGCTACTCTATCTGTTCTACAAGGTGCTCCTGTTTTAATTTGACCTGCATTTGTAGCAACTGCAACATCAGCAAGTGTAGTATCTTCTGTTTCACCACTTCTATGTGAAACAACTGCAGTCATTCCGTTTTTCTTTGCAAGTTCTATAGCATCTAATGTTTCTGTAAGTGTACCAATTTGATTTAGTTTGATAAGAATGCTATTTGATACTCCCATATCTATCCCTTTTTGAAGTCTTTTTATGTTCGTTACAAATAAATCATCTCCAACAAGTTGTACTCTATCTCCAAGTCTTTCTGTAAGTTTTTTCCATCCATTCCAATCTTCTTCTGCTAAACCATCTTCTAGTGAAACAATAGGATATCTGTTTACTAAATCTTCCATATAATCTATCATTTCATCAGATGTTTTCACATCTCCAATTTTCCAGAATAAATACTTTCCTTCTTGTCCTGCTTTCTTTGCTTCATCATACATTTCTGTAGATGCAAGATCCATAGCAAGACAAACTTCTTCACCTGGTTTATAACCAGCTTTCTCTATAGACTCAACTAATAAACTTAATGCCTCATCTTCATCCTTAACATTTGGTGCAAAACCACCTTCATCACCTACACCTGTAGATAGACCTTTTTCTTTCAAAACTTTTTTTAGTGTATGATAAATTTCTGCACACATTCTAAGTGCTTCTGTGAATGTACTTGCACCAACAGGCATAATCATAAACTCTTGTATACTTAGAGTAGAATCCGCATGTTTTCCACCATTCATAATATTCATCATAGGCGTTGGAAGTACTTTTGCATTCACTCCTCCAATATATTGATATAATTCCAAACCAAGTGACTCAGCTGCAACTTTAGCAACAGCTAATGAAACTCCAAGCATAGCATTAGCTCCAAGCTTACCTTTATTTTCAGTACCATCAAGATCAATAAGTGTCTTATCTAGTGCTGGTTGATCATATATATTCATTCCAATAATTTTATTTCTTATTATTGTATTTACATTTTCTACTGCTTTTAGTACACCTTTTCCCATGTATCGTGAACTATCTCCATCTCTAAGTTCAACAGCTTCAAAACTTCCTGTAGATGCTCCTGATGGAACCATAGCAACACCACTATAACCACCTGCCATAACTTCTACTTGAACTGTAGGATTTCCTCTAGAATCAAGTACCTCTAATGCTCTAACATCTTCAATTTCTAAAAAATCTCTCATAAAAACCTCCCATTAATTTGTTATCAAAATAATTCTCCGCCCGTGATAATATCACACAAATAGAATTATTTCAACAGAATTGTTATTTATATAATCATTTTCAAGATTACACTTACATATTAAATTGTCTTTTTGTAGCTTTCACTACATTTGATAAAAGCATTGCAATTGTCATTGGACCTACTCCTCCTGGTACAGGAGTAATAAAACTTGCTTTTTTTGATACATTATCAAAATCAACATCTCCAGCTATTTTACCATTTTCTAATCTCGATATTCCAACATCTATTACAACTACGCCTCTTTTTACCATATCATCTTTAACAATCATTGGCTTTCCAATTGCACTTATAAGTACATCTGCTTGTCTAGTATGTCTTTCTAAATCCTTTGTTTTAGAATGGCAAGCCGTAACAGTTGCATTTTCTTTTAACAAACATTGAATTAAAGGT
This sequence comes from uncultured Lachnospiraceae bacterium, assembly GCA_964470175.1. Classification (GTDB taxonomy): domain Bacteria; phylum Bacillota; class Clostridia; order TANB77; family CAG-508; genus Scatovivens. The sequence continues at coordinate 7,246 of CAYYBL010000042.1, forward strand.
TTTCCTACTATATTACTTCTTCCTATCACAACTGCATGCTTTCCACATAATTCAATATTATATTTTTCAAACATCTTCATTATGCCGTATGGTGTACATGAAATAAATGTATCTTCTCCAACACATAATTTTCCAACATTTATGGGGTTAAAACCATCTACATCTTTATCTGGATCTATAGTAGATAAAGCTTCGTATAAATTTAAGTTTTTTGGAATTGGACACTGAAGTAAAATGCCATTTACACTCTTATCTTCATTTAATTCTTTTATCTTATCTATTAGCATTTTTTGAGAAATATTTTCATCATATATAAATTCCTCAAATGCTATTCCGACTTTTTCACAAGCCTTTGACTTATTATTTACATATATTCGTGATGCAGAATCATTTCCTACCATAATAACAGCAAGCTTTGGAAAAATACTTTTACTATTTAACGATTCTACCTCATTTTTAATTTCTAATTTTATTTCATTTGCCAAACCTTTTCCGTCTATAACCCTCATATTTCACATCCTAAATTATTTATTTATTTTTTCATTCATACTATATGCATATAAATAAACTGAAATCATTATAGCACCTATAGCAAGTATTATATATAATAACACTAAATAATTTGTTCCAACTTCTGGAAGCACTCCTACATTTTTTTCAAGAGTATTTTCACTTGCTACATTTGTATTATTTTCTACTGTTTCATTTTCAACTTCATTTTCTGGCTCTTCTGGTTTTTGAGTTGTTAGTAGTCTTGATGCAACATATGCTTCCTTACCATTATACAAAATCCTAGACCAACCACCTGCATTTCCAGTTCTTGTAACCTCTGAACCTTTTGCAAGTCCACCAATCACATTATCTACATCTGTAGAACAGCTTGATCTGACATTTATACCTGCTGTTGTATAAACTGTTTCATTTATTTTAGTAAATGTTGGATTAGTGACAACTTTAGGAGCAGCAGCTGGAGCCGCCGCAGTATTAGTAGAAGTTGCTGTTTCAGTTGGATTAGTAGCTGGAGTAGTAGCAGTACCACCAACAACCATTGTTGCTGATGTAGATCCATTTGTTTCTATTGAAGCTCCAGATGAATCACTTATAAGAATTTCTGTTGCAGAAACAGTTGCATTTCCTGCAGCTTTAGCAGAAAATGTGACAGAATTTGGGAAATCACTCATACCATTAACATACACAATTTTTTTGGTATCTGTTGATCCATCCGCATATTTAATAGTAATAGTTGCTTGAGCACCATTTGCTTCTGCTGGAAGTCCTAAACTTACATTTATCGATTCACCGTACTCCAGAAACATTTCCAACATTCAAAGAAGCCTTACTTGTAGCAAATGATTTAGATAAAAATGTTGATGAAATCCCAACTATAAATATTAAACATATAAAAATAATTTGACTAACTATTTTTTTCATTTGCACTTCCTCATATTATCTTAATTTGTATTATTACTTGCTTCTGCACTTGCATCAGTAGCAATCTCATTATCTTGCATTGTTGCTGTAACTATATATCTTTGCGTTGCGCCATCTTTACATGTAACAAGCGTTATCTTCTTATTTGTTTGATCTTGTACAAGAACATCAAGATTATTTGGCTCTACTTCTTTAACCTCTGTAACTTTATATGAAAATTCATTTAAATTTCTATCAACAATCGTAATTGTACTTCCTATTTCAAGTGTCTCTATATTCTTAAAGAAACCTTCTTTATTGTGACCTGCCATACAAAAATTACCATTTGAATTTAAGCTAGCACCATTATCAATTTTACCTATACCACTATTTAACGCATCTATCTCAGATGAATCCAATATATATTGATCTACATTTAATGAATCAATTTTTATTTTTCCAAGTACAGAATATCCTGATATTTCTGAAATAAGAGTATCTGATATTTGAGAGGTAGTCGTATTCGTAGGAGTTTTACTTGCTTCTTTACTTGGTTTATAAAACTTAAAGTAATATATCATGCCTCCTGCTATTAAAAGTACTATAGCCATTACAATCAATGTCTTTACGATATCTATCCCCTCATCGTCATCATCATAATAATCATCATTATTATTGTTAAAATTATTTATATATTCTTGATATCTCTCATCAAAATCTTTTTTTCTAATTTCCTGTCTTCTTTCTTCTTCAGACAATTTTTCTGGGGTTGGCACTTTTTCTTCAACCAATTTTTCTGGGATTGGCACCTCTTCTTCAACCAACTTTTCTGCAATTGGTACTTCTTCTTCAACTAATTTTTCACTATTTTCTTTTAATTGACTTATATTATTATTTTCAAATGAATCAAAGCTTACTTCTTTTGCTTCATTTTTCTCTTCATTCTTATCATCTACTATATAAGTAAAATCAGAAAAAACTTCTCTCATGGTATTAAGTTCATCTGCTTTATTTTTCCTTCTTCTAAAAAGACCTCCGCCTTCAGCAGCGTGCTTTCCTCTAGGCATAAAACCACCTCCACTTCTCTTAAGTATATTATCTCAAAATCAAATTCAAAATTATCATCAATCCAAAAATTATCCTATATATAGCAAATCCTTTGTAACTGCCTTTTTTTAAATATTCCATTAAAAATTTTATTACAATAACGCCAACCAAGAAACTTGAAAGAATTCCCAAGATACATGGCAAACTGAAAGAAAAATCAGAAATATCAAAAATTACAGCTGCAAAAATAATTGGAGTTGCAAGTAAAAACGAAAATTTAGCTGCACTTTCTCTATCTATTTTGAATGCTCTTGCTACAGTCATAGTAATTCCTGACCTTGATACTCCTGGAAAAGCTGCAGCAATAGCTTGTGAACATGAAATAGCTATAGCTTGCCAAAAACTAATATCCTTATATTCTATTTCTGACTCACATTTTTTATCAACTAAATAAAGCACAATTCCAAGAACTATAAGACTAATAGCTATTAATCCCATTTCAAGATTTAGATTATCTCCAACAACTTTCTCTGATATTTTATCTAGAACTAAACTCAAAATACCAGCGGGAATAGTTGCAATTACAAGATACCAAAACATTTTGCCTTCTAGTGAATCTTCTTTTTTAAATACTTTCTTAAATCCACCTTTAAATAGATTTACCCAGTCCTTAAAAAAGAAGATGCAAATGGCAAGTAATGTACCAAAATGCAAAATTACATCAAATGAATCTGATATCTTATCCCATCCAAAAAGCCATGGGAATACATTTAAATGTGCAGAACTTGATATAGGCAAAAACTCAGTAAGTCCTTGAACTATACCTAAAATAATAGCATGTATAATATTCATTTTTTCTCCTTAGTTAACCTCATTTAAAACGTGATAAATGGTTTCTTTTATAAACTCTGCAGATGTAAGTGGTGCAACTCTAGCTGGAAGCGAAAGAGCCCATATAACTCTAATTCCTTTTTCACGAGCTTGTTTTCTATCAACACCACCTGGATTTGAAGCCAAATCTATTATAATAGCTTCTTTTTTTATTAAATCAAGCCTTTCATCTACTAGTATTTGAAAAGGTATAGTATTTATTATAATATCAAAATTACCAATATGATCATTTAAATCATTCAAATGAATTGGATTATATCCATATGCCTTTATCCAAGAAATATCTTCATTTTTTCTGGCTTCACAATATACTTTTGCACCTATTCCATCAAGCATCTTTGATAATACTTTTCCAATTCTTCCAAATCCCATGACAAGTACCTTTGATCCATGTAAAGTTCTTTGTGTTTCTTCCATAGCAATTTGTATAGTTCCTTCTGCAGTGGCAATCGTATTTAAGACAGAAAACTCTTCCCTCTTCAAAAGATCTGTAAATTTTATTTCATTAGCATCTAGTTGTTCTTTTATCCCTATATTTCCAGCTATAAGATACTTTCCTTTTAAAGCTTCTATGAAATCATCTATGTCTACAATATTTCTACCAAATGGTGCTGTAAGCCTTTTTCTATCACTTGAAAGCGGTACTGGACCAACAACAATTTTTGAATATGTTAAAGTATCCTCAAGAGTTGGACACATCTCAACCGTTTCTAAGCTAAGCAGCTCCTCTGCATTTTCAAGACCATAGGTATAAACTCTATAACCGTCATCCACTAACATTTCAATGAGTTTTACAATACGTAAATCTCCTCCAACAACAGCAATTGCTTTTTCCATAATAAACTATCCCTCTCTAATTTTTTATTAAAAACTATAGATTTTCTCTTCCGAATCTTTTTTGATATTCTTCTTCTCTTTTTTCTTTTTTCTTTTTTAAGTCATAATAATCTTTAAGTTCAGCATCCCTCTTTATTTCTTCTTTTTTTACAATATTTTTTGCTTCACTATTCATCTTCCCAATAAGCTCAAGTGATTTTTCTATATAACTTATAGCTTTTTGTTCTTCGATTTTCATGACACTTAGTTCTTCTTGATAACTTTCATCTACATTTCCTGAATCGTTCTTTTCTTCCATTTTTACTGAAATAGTTATGTAAGACCTTATTGCATTAAACACAGGATCTTCATTAGCCTTTTTCAATAATGTGTTATCAATTTCAATTGCTTTATTTAAAAAATTAATTGCTTTATCTTTTTCTTCTCTAATCGCATATATTTTTGCAAGCTGATAATACGATCTTGCTTCATATTCCTCATATAAACTATCTTCTAGATATTTCTCTGCAAGTTCCATATCTCTTTGGATAAATGCAATAAGGCCAAGACTATAATACACTCCATAAGCACTATGATTTATGTCTGCAGCCATCTGATACATCTCTTTTGCTCTTTGAAAATCACTAAGTCTTGTGTATACAATACCAAGATTGTAATATAATTCAAAATCATTTGGCTTGTATGCAAGAGCATTTTCAAATACTCTCGCTGCTTCTTTAAACTTTTCCGTGCTACATAAAATCTCACCCAAAATAATTGATGCTTCATAACAATCTGGCTTATTTTTCAGCAAATTTTCAAGCATTTCAGTTGCTTCATCATTTTTTCCAAGTTCTCTAAGAAGTGATGCTATTCTAAAGTATGATTTATAATCATTTTTCTTAATGTCTATCGCCTTAACATACTCATCAATAGCCTTTCTCATGCCACCTTCTTTTTCATAGCACTCTGCTAAATATTTATGTCCTAGATAACTATCATTGTACTTAGTAACAAGTTTTATTAAAATATCTTTTGCTTTCTTTGTATTTCCAATTCGCAAATAGAAATGCGCTAATCTAACACTAACAATTTCAGAAAAGTTTTTTCCTCTTAGCTCAATTAAAACTATAATCGTAGGTATAACAATTCCGAATAAATATCTAATAAAATTTAATACCGAACTTCCAATTACATTATGAACAATCTCAACAAAGCTTATAGTAATGGCAATAGCTTGCAAAATAAGTATGCTTAAATAATTTGTATCATTTTTCCAAATTATCTTTAAAACAATTATCATAAACAAGAGAAATGCTGTAATTGTAAACACTATCTGCTCTAGCATATATTTTTCCCCTTTAACATCCTTCCAAAAAATTATATCATATAGATTTTTTTTAAACAAGTACTATAAAATTGGTTTTACACACCCTTTTCTATCCTTAAATAAAGTAAAATTGCAATCTCAATTACTAATATCGCGGGCATACCAACCGTAAATTTTAATTTTTTTGTTTTATGTCTAAATTTATACATTCCATAAATCGTACCAATGCCTCCACCAATTGCACATATCATAAATAATACACTTTCTGGTGTACGCCATCTATTTTTTTTGGCCTTTTCTTTATCAGACCACATCTCATATACTCCAACAATATTCATTACAAGCAAGTATATAAGTAGGTTCCTCCATCCTCCAAAAATATTTACAAGTAGTGTCATATTTCTCCTTTCTAGTACTATCAATAGTGTTCCTTATGATATAAAAAAACTAAGTTGATTTGATAAAGTCATTCCTTTAAGGCATCCGTTTTTTTCAAGTACTTCAGTGAGCGACTTACCTATCTTTGCTCTTGATTGCATATCTTCTATACATTCAAACGGTTCTTTCAAAGCCTCATTATAGATACTATTTGCAGCAACATCTCCAAGTCCTGCAATACTATTTAATGGTGGTCTTAGTTTTCCATCTTCAATTCTAAATTTTGTACTATGAGATTTG
>CAYYBL010000043.1:0-553 GCA_964470175.1 uncultured Lachnospiraceae bacterium
AATTCCGAAATTTCACCACGTCCATTTGCTTTTGAATTTATCATTCGTTTAGCATAAATTTCATTAATATAAAACCCATTATATATATCTTCAAAAAAGTTATCATCTTTATTAGTATTTTTAGGATTAGAATTGCTTAACATCAATTTAACATTATCATTATCTATTTTAGAATAAAATTTAGCCAATTTTATTTGATCTTCATCATTAAAGTCTTCTTTTGTATAACTAGTAAATCCAGAAGTTGTATTTAATGGTCTATAAGGTGGATCAAAATAAACAAAAGTATTTTGATTTATATATTTCTCTGATTCAAAATAATTGCCACAAATAAATGTTACTTTTTGAATCAATATAGATAACTTTCTTAAATTATCATAATCACAAATTGTTGGATTTTTAGCTTTATTAAAAGGAACATTGAATAAACCATTTTTGTTTACTCTATATAAACCATTAAAACAAGTTTTATTCAAAAAAATAAATTCAGAAGCTCTTTTTACGTTCAAATTATTCTCTAATTGATATGAATTGTATTCGCTTCTAATCTCAT